>CAZJWI010000134.1:0-3450 GCA_964549485.1 uncultured Flavobacteriaceae bacterium | reverse complement strand
TGGTTTTAATAATACGGTCACCTTTTATAGTGCCTTCCGTAAATATACCCAAACCACCCCATCAAAATATCGGAAAGACCCTGAGGGTTAAGGCGATGACATATCTTATTATTCTACCTCGGGTAAACGATAACTCAACACAGCTCCTAAAAGACCTAGAACAGACAAAATTAAGATGATACCCACAATGGAGACTAAGGATGCAAGTGCACTAATACCACCAGTTATTAATAAAATACCACCTATAAGCGTATTACTCACAGAGACATAATCTGTTCTTTGATTCCCACTCGCCATATCTACTACGTACGTTTTACGCCCTAATCGAACACCGCTATGAGCAACTCCCAATATAAAATAAACGATGGGGTAGAGCCAGAAATTACTTTTTAAATCAGAAGAAAAACTTACGATACAAAAGATGGCGATCCCTAAAAAAGAAGCAATAAGAACGGCTATTGCCATAACGTTCTTACTCGATTTATCAGCCAATTTACCCCAACTAGGAGCACTTAGGGTTGACGCCAAACCATTGGCGATGATAAATAACCCTAATAAGTAGGCGTCTTTCCCGTGCTCATTTTGTGCTAATACCACATAAAACGGTGCAGTTAGGGCAGAGCAAAGCAAAAGTGAGCGGGCAATGACAAAGCGTCTAAAATGTTGATCGGTCTTCACTATCTGTAATCTTTCAATCACCTCTTTCCAACCTTTTTTTACGACGGCCGTTTCGCCTTTTTCTTCTTTAATGCGTAAAAAGAGTAGTGCAGCAATAAACCACATCAAGCTAGCAAAAAATAGGGTGTAGGCATAAAAAGTAATTCCAGCATCATTCTGTGATTGGTACATCATAAACAAACCAGCCCCCAGCACCAAAACGCCAGAGAAAGAAACCGTATATCCTTTGAGCTTACCTCGTCTGGTTTTGGGTATGGTTTTACCTAATACATCTTTGGACGATACAGAGCAAAACGAGCGGGAAAGACTAAAAAGAATCAGACAACCTATAATTAACCAGCCAGCCATAGCGCCTTCTGCAAATAAAGTAATAACACCAATTGCGACTATAGCAAGCCCTTGACAAATGGAGCCAATTATATAAACGGTTTTTCGTTTGGCTTTCGTTTCTACATAATTAGCTATCCAAATTTGTGGCAGCATAGATCCTGATTCTCGTATTGGAACGATAAAACTTATCAGATAGATAGGTGCTTGTACATAACTCATCACCCAGGCCAATACGGTTTTAGGATTACTCAAAGTATCACCCAGCTTGGTAAAGGTGTTGCTGAAAAAAATGACAAAATAATTGAGGGGGGCATGCTGGCAAGCCTCTTGAGAAATATCCTTACAAATACGTTCTCCTTTTTCATTATTTAGATAGGCATACGCTCTATCGGTAATGCTTTTATTCATAAATCTAAGGTACAACCTCTGTCATAGTTGCGCCAATTCTTCTCACAGCTTTTTTGACATTGGAAATATTCCTAAAATTTAGAAAATTACCAATTTATAGCAATAGGTTTAGTATTTTTGTGGCCCAATTGCCTATTATATACCATTTACTTCTATAGTGTCTATGTCTTTTGAAAGAATTCAAGAAAAACTAAAAATCCTTGCCGACGCGGCCAAATATGACGTCTCCTGTTCTTCAAGTGGCAGTAAGCGTTCCAATACTTCCAAGGGCCTTGGCGATGCTACAGGTATGGGCATATGTCATTCGTATACAGAAGATGGGCGTTGTGTCTCATTACTCAAAATTTTACTAACCAATCATTGTATTTTTGACTGCGCGTATTGTGTGACCCGTAAAAGTAATGACATAAAGCGCGCCGCTTTTAAGGTTCAAGAAGTGGTCGATCTCACGATTAACTTTTATCGCCGCAATTATATAGAAGGATTATTTTTGAGCTCGGGTATTTTTAAAAATGCCGATTACACTATGGAGCGATTGGTCGCAGTGGCCAAAAAATTACGCCTCGAAGAAAACTTTAACGGTTATATACATCTCAAATCAATCCCGGGTGCTTCGGATGAACTTATGCGTGAAGCAGGACTTTATGCCGATAGACTTAGTGTGAATATTGAAATTCCTACAGAAGCTGGTTTAAAAAAATTGGCTCCAGACAAGAGGAGGGAAGACTTTATTAAACCTATGGCCAAAGTCAAAAATGAGATCATCCAATATAAAGCCGAAAGAAAACTCATCAAAAGCGTTCCAAAATATGCGCCAGCTGGACAAAGTACGCAAATGATAATTGGAGCCAGTCAGGAAAATGATTATCAGATCATGCACACGGCTCATCATTTTTACAATCAGTTTAATTTAAAACGAGTCTACTATTCGGGCTATGTACCCATCAGCAATGACTCCAGACTGCCACAATTGGGGGCCGAGGTACCTATGTTGCGCGAAAATAGATTATATCAAACCGATTGGTTGATGCGTTTTTATGGTTTTCACGTAAGTGAAATTCTCAATGAAAATCATCCAGATCTGGATTTGGACATCGATCCGAAATTGGGGTGGGCCTTACGTCATCTTCACGAATTTCCAGTAGATGTGAATACGGCAAGTAAGCGCATGCTAGCGAGAATTCCAGGACTGGGTCTTAAATCTGTGAGCAAAATTTTACATGCGCGCCGCTATAGAAGACTCAATTGGGACCACTTAAAAAAAATAGGAATTGCCCTGAATCGGGCGCAATATTTTATGATTTGTGACAGTCCTCATTTTGAAAAACGAGATTTGACCGCAGAGACCATCAAAGGTCTCATTTTGCAAAATGGTCATAGTAAATATACCGCTACCCTGAGTAATCAACTTAGTTTGTTCTAAGCTATTATGGAAAGAATATTGTTATACGATGGTAGTTTTGACGGTTTTTTGACTGCTGTTTTTATCGTTTTTGAACAAAAAATTGCCAAGGCAAACATAGGCATCTCAGGCCAAGCGCAAACGCCGCTTTTTGGTGAGTTAGAAACCATAAGCACCGATCATATAAAAGCCAATCGCGTTTGGAAAGGGCTCATTGAGCGGGTGTCGACTCAGGGTAAATATAGATTCTATTATGCCTTTTTAAGCGAAAAGGTGGGTATAGAAAACACCTTACTTGAGGCGATGCGGTATGTCTTTTCGCAAAAGCGCTGCGTCGACAATGATTTTTCTCATCCCGCTATGCTCTCAATAGCACAAACTGCAAAAATGGTAGGACGAGAAAAGCACCGAATGGAAGCCTTTGTTCGGTTCCGACTAACAAAGGATGGAATCTATTTTGGGAGTATAGCACCAGATTTTAATGTACTACCTCTAATTAAAAAACATTTTACTAGCCGTTATGCTGATCAAAAATGGATGATCTACGATATTAAACGCAAATATGGTTTATTTTACGATTTGGAAAAAGTAGCATTTATTAGCATGGAATTTCCAGCCCATTTTGATTTTAC
>CAZJWI010000133.1:0-3402 GCA_964549485.1 uncultured Flavobacteriaceae bacterium | reverse complement strand
GTTGCAGGTCTTAATCGGGCTATGGATATGCTGCGTAGAAAACGAAATACGACCAAGCAAATATTTATGATTACCGATGGGAAGCCTAGTTGCCTCCGTCTTAAAGATGGCCGCTATTATAAAAATCCCAATGGGCTTGATGAGTTCATAGTCAATAAGTGTTATGACCGCGCGCGTCAGGCCAGAAAATTAAAAATCCCAATCACCACTTTTATGATTGCCAGTGATCCCTATTTGCGTCAATTTGTCGATCATTTTACGGAGGCCAATCAAGGCAAAGCATTTTATACTGGCCTTCAAGGGCTAGGCGAAATGATCTTTCAAGATTATGAGACCAACCGGAAAAAGCGTATCAAGTAGGCAGTCACACCCCTGGCAACAAGGCTTGCCATCACAAGATTGCTAATTGTTCAATTTTAATAGTAACAAAGACACATGAATAACATAAAGACCTTAGGAGAACTTAAAAACTCCAATTGGAAATCACGCAGTATCAAAGACGAATTGCGTGAACATTTAATCACAAAACTTCAAGAGGGTGCACCCACCTTTACAGGTATCTACGGATATGAGCATACCGTCATTCCTGAATTGGAGCGGGCCATACTCTCACGCCATAATATCAATTTACTCGGTCTGAGAGGCCAGGCCAAAACGCGGCTGGCACGTCAAATGGTAGCTTTGCTAGACGAGTGGATGCCTATAGTGGCAGGTTCTGAAATTAACGATGATCCATACCACCCCATTTCCAGATTTGCCAAAGAGCGCATAGAAGAAGAAGGAGATAATACACCTATAGCCTGGGTGCACCGTTCGGATCGCTTTGCAGAGAAACTTGCAACTCCAGACGTGACCGTTGCCGATATTATAGGAGATGTAGACCCTATAAAGGCCGCCAATTTAAAGCTGAGTTATGCAGACGACCGCGTAATTCATTACGGAATGATACCACGGGCCAATCGTTGCATTTTTGTGATTAACGAACTTCCTGACCTACAGGCTCGTATACAAGTAGCCCTTTTTAATATCTTGCAGGAAGGTGACATCCAAATACGTGGTTTTAAATTGCGTTTGCCTCTAGATCTTCAATTTGTCTTTACCGCTGACCCAGCAGATTATACCAACAGAGGGTCTATGGTGACACCTTTAAAAGATCGTATTGGGTCTCAAATTTTAACACATTACCCAGAAACCGTAGCCATTGCCAAAAAGATTACTGCACAAGAGGCTGCTTTAGATCAGCGTCAAACCGATATGATACACGTTCCAGAGCTGGTCAAGGATCTACTGGAAGAAATAAGTTTTGCGGCTCGTGATAGTGAGTTTATAGATGCCAAGAGTGGTATTAGTGCGCGTATGAGCATCTCAGCCTTTGAAAATGTGATGAGCGCTGCAGAGCGTCGTATGTTGCTGGCAAATGAAACCAGTACTAATATTCGTTTTAGTGATCTCATGGGTGCCATACCAGCCATTACTGGAAAAGTAGAATTGGTTTATGAAGGAGAACAGGAGGGAGCCGATGAAGTTGCCAAAACCTTGATAGGTGACGCGACCAAATCACTTTTTGACGACTATTTTCCTAAAATAGAGAAATTACAAAAAGAGGAAGATAAAGATCCCTATGAAAATGTGTTGGCTTGGTTCTTTGAGCAAAACGGATTTGAACTCGAAGATGATTTGTCAGAAAAGGAGTATAAGGCCCAATTGGATGCAATTTCGCCCTTGGATGATTTGATCGATACCTACCAGCCAGAAGTGACCGATGATGACCGCTATTTTCTCAAAGAATTTATTCTGTGGGGTTTGGTGGAAAATAAAAAACTTAGCAAGTATAAGTTAACCACAGGGCTGAGATTTAATGATTTGTACGGGAGTTATATCTCTGGACTAGGCTCTTAGTATACTTACAGTTCGTCTTTAATTAAAACGATTTAACTATCTGGAAATAAGCGATATATATTTAATTTTTAGATTAGACTAAAACATAAAAAAGCTCCTTGATAGGAGCTTTTATGTATTGAGTTTGTATGCCTATTATAAATTAGGGATAATCAATTCTTGGTCTGGATAAATGAGATCTGGGTTCTTTAAAATATCGCTATTAGCCTGATAAATGGCTTGGTATTTCATAGGATCTCCATAGTAATGTTTGGCAATTTTACCTAATGTTTCGCCGCTCTGAACGGTATGTCTTGCAAAAACTGAGGTATCGGCAACTTTAATATCTGCCATGATATCTGACGGATTTTCACCACCGGCAGCCTTGATAGCATCCCATAGGATATTTTTTTCATATTGATTTTTGGCAGTTCCCTTTACATGTAAAACGCCATTTTCTACCGATACATCTCCATTTTGAATTTGTAATTGTTCTCCAAGACGAAGAACTTCTTGATATTTTTCTTTAACCATAATTGTTTTGTTTTAATAAGAATAGGGAAGATACAAATTATGCTTTATCTATAACTATAGGATGTGGACGCTTGTATAAAAGATCGTTTTATTCGGGCAAATTCCAAAGAAAGGTTTTTTGAATAAAACGATAATATCGATTCTTTTTCGCTAAACGCACTCCAGTAAGGCGTTTATTTCTGATTTTTTGAATTGAGAATAATACGATACCCCAAACAAAAACAAGCCCTAAAATTGCAATAATGATATATGTGTGCATTTCCCCTGTATTGTTGACTCTCACCTAATATTAGTAAGCTATTAGATTAGAAGTCATTACAATAATACTAAACTATTTGAATTATTCACAAGTTTTTTCTCAAGTCAATAGCGCCTACTAGTCTTCACTTTTGGCATAGGGGCGTACACAGGGGATATAATGGCTTGTCTAAAAATTTAAAAGACTTTGAACAGGGTAGGGTGCTACCGCCTTTCTTCCCTGTAAAGCTGTGATTTCGCCCAAAAAGTTACATTGTATAATCTGACCTCCAAGTTGTTCGATAAGCCAAATAGCCGCAGCTGCCGTACCTCCTGTGGCTAGAACGTCATCGTGAAGCAAAACCCGATCCCCAGGTTTTATAGCATCACGGTGAATCTCCAGCGTATCCTCTCCGTATTCTAAGGCATAGGTTTTGGATAGAGTCTCAAAGGGAAGTTTTCCAGGTTTGCGCACTGGAACAAAACCAGCGTTTAAGCATTGGGCAAGCGCCGTCCCAAAAAAGTAACCTCTAGCTTCTATACCCACCACGATATCAATTGGTTGATCTCCCACTAGGGTGGCCAGTTCTGATACCGCTTTCGCGAAAGCGGCCTTATGAGCAAGCATAGGAGTAATGTCTTTAAAGGTAATACCCGGTTTTGGAAAATCTTGAATATCACGGATGTACTGAGAAAGCTTCATTTTTTTTAAAAAAGTATTTGCCAGCAAGATAAAAAGAAATATATTTGCAC
>CAZJWI010000132.1:0-2826 GCA_964549485.1 uncultured Flavobacteriaceae bacterium | reverse complement strand
GTTGCTTTTTTAATACACTTCCAATTACCGCTACATTAGCCCCAGTATTTGATTCTTGTTCACTAAAAAAGCGACCTTCATCAAAGTCAAATGATTCAATATCGTATAGACCACTGGTGGCGTTGTCGATATTGACGCGCTCTACAGTGACATCTTCGTAAGTTACTTTGGTTCGGGGTACAGAAATGGTATAGGAGGCAGCTTTTAAACCAGGTAAATTTCGCTCTACATATTGGTAGTCGTCATAGGTAACTAAAGGAAAGTTTTTGCGTTTCCATCGAGGTACCTCTGTTGGACCAAATGATATATGACAAACGATCATCGTGCTTTGGTCTAGGGTAGAGAGACTGTCTCTAATCTCTTTGTCCAAAGAGTCAACAGCTGCTAGGACACCGATAATGGAGAAGATACCCACAGTCACTCCCAATAAAGAGAGAAAGGTGCGTAGGATATTATTTTTCATTGCGTTTAACGCAAATCTAAAACTCTCTGATAGAGCACTTAGGCCTTTAAACATGAAGAAAGATTATCGAAATTTAAAGATAAGACGTTTTGATCTAATTAATGTTACAATAAATGGGAAATTACTACCCCAAAATCGGGGCTGTAAAGGCTGAAATTTATATTTTTGCGCCTTATCAAACTCGAGTTTTAATCCCTAAAAGATTCCGCAATGAGCGATGTAAAAAAAGCTGGCGCAGCCCTTATTTCTGTATTTCATAAAGATGGTCTCGAACCACTGGTCAAGAAGTTTCACGAGCTGGGCATTACCATATATTCTACTGGTGGTACCGAAAAATTTATCACTGATTTAGGGATACCGGTAATTGCTGTAGAAGATGTGACTTCCTATCCCAGTATTTTAGGGGGTCGCGTAAAGACATTACATCCTAAAGTATTTGGCGGAATTCTAAATCGTCAGGATCACCAAGGTGATATTGCCGAGATGGAATCTTATCAAATCCCACAGCTCGACATTGTAATCGTAGATTTATATCCCTTTGAAAAAACAGTGGCATCAGGAGCGTCAGAGCAGGACATTATCGAAAAAATTGATATTGGTGGCATTTCTTTGATCCGAGCTGCGGCCAAAAATTTTAAAGACACATTGTGTGTGTCTTCAATGGCAGATTATCAAGAGGTACTCGAATTAATGACACAAGGAGAGGGTAGCACCACTCTAGCCGATAGAAAACGATTTGCTGCCAAAGCTTTTGCGGTGTCGTCACACTATGACACAGCCATTTTCAATTACTTTAACAGCGATCATCAGATTGCGGCGTTAAAGTTGAGTGAGCATCAGGGTAAAACGCTTCGATATGGTGAAAACCCGCACCAACGCGGCTATTTTTACGGAGATTTTGAGGCCATGTTTGATAAATTACACGGGAAGGAGTTGTCGTACAACAACTTACTAGATGTAGATGCGGCGGTGCATTTGATGCAAGAATTTAAGGGAGAACAGCCTACTTTCGCGATTTTAAAACACAATAATGCCTGTGGTCTTGCTCAGCGTGCTACTATGCATCAGGCCTATGTAGACGCCCTTGCAGGAGATCCGGTTTCGGCTTTTGGTGGGGTATTAATTGCCAATGGAGAAATTGACGCCGATACAGCCAAAGAAATTCATGGACTGTTTTGTGAAGTGGTGATAGCTCCTTCTTTTAGCGAAGAAGCCTTATCTATTCTTAAAGGCAAGAAAAATAGAATTCTCTTAGTGTTAAAAGCCGCTGATTTTCCAGCACAAAACCTGCGTAGCTGTTTGAACGGAACACTAGTGCAGGATCGAAATAGTAAAACAGATCGCATAGAAGATTTATCTTATGCTACCCACAATAAACCGACAGATTCTGAGTTAGAGGATCTTATATTTGCTTCCAAAATAAGCAAACATACCAAGTCAAATACAATCGTACTGGCCAAGAACAAACAATTGTGCGCTAGTGGTACAGGACAAACCTCACGTGTGGATGCCTTGCGACAAGCTATCGAAAAAGCGTCCTCGTTTAACTTTGATTTGAAAGGAGCAGCTATGGCAAGCGATGCATTTTTTCCTTTCCCTGATTGTGTAGAGATTGCAGATAATGCTGGTATTTCAACCGTGATTCAACCTGGAGGCTCCATTAAAGATCAATTAACCATTGATTATTGTAACGATCATGGGCTGGCAATGGTAATGACTGGTACTAGACATTTTAAGCACTAGACAGCTTTAACTAGCCTAGGTATCACGTGATATGCTGCTGCGTTTGGACTTATTACCCGCTGCTTAAGTCAATGTGAATTTGGTATACTCGATTTGGCGAAAGCCGATAGAAATGAGAAAAATAAATAGTACATTTAAACGACCTATCAAGAACTAAAATAACTTTTAATACCCCTACCAACTATGGGATTTTTTGACTTCCTGACCGAAGAGATTGCTATTGACCTAGGAACGGCCAACACCCTGATCATTCACAATGGTAAAGTTGTGGTAGATAGTCCTTCAATCGTTGCGAGAGATCGAGTAACCGGAAAAATAATAGCGGTAGGTAAGGAAGCGGCTCTGATGCAGGGTAAAACACATGAGAACATTAAGACGATTCGCCCATTGAAGGATGGCGTCATCGCAGATTTTCAAGCTAGTGAGCAGATGATTTCTATGTTTATCAAAGGCATCCCAGCTTTAAAAAAGCGACTGTTTCAACCAGCACTTCGCATGGTCATTTGTATACCTTCTGGAATCACCGAAGTAGAAATGCGTGCGGTAAAAGAAAGCGCAGAAAAAGTGAATGGTAAGGAGGTATATTTGATTCATGAGCCTATGGCTGCTGCTATTGGTAT
>CAZJWI010000131.1:0-3764 GCA_964549485.1 uncultured Flavobacteriaceae bacterium | reverse complement strand
ATGAGATGGTTGATTATCTGGGCTATCCATTTTCTATTTCTGAAAACTTTCAAATGCGTAATACGCATAAAACCATCGCCCAATCTGTAGTCATTTTAGATCAAATTTTAGAGCTGGCTTCCAAACACAATAAAGAAGTAGTGGTCTATATATCTATGGGATTTGGTAATCCGTATGGAGATCCCTGGAATGTAGCTATTGTTGGAGAGTGGACCGAAAAATTATATCAAATGGGAGTCAAAATTGTGTCCTTATCGGATACGGTAGGAACTTCTAATCCCGAAAATATCGATTATCTATTTTCAAATCTGATACCGGCCTATCCCAAAATAGAGTTTGGAGCTCATTTGCATACAACTCCAACTACCTGGCACGAAAAGGTAGATGCAGCTTATAGAGCAGGGTGTAGGCGTTTTGATGGTGCTATTCAAGGTTTTGGAGGTTGCCCTATGGCTAAAGATGAATTGACCGGGAATATGCCCACAGAAAAGCTCGTTTCATATTTCTCGAGTGTCAAAGCCGATGATAATATAAATACCATGAGCTTTGAGAGTAGCTATAATGAGGCATTAAAGATTTTTACAAAATATCATTAAACCACGGGATGCTATTCTCAATAGATCCAAGGTAATAAACGAAAGCTTCTTTGTTTATAACGATAAAAGCTTTCGCGAAAGCGCTGTGCTAAAAATTCCTCTTCCATCTTCATCTTTTCTAGAAATATCAGAACTAATAGAATATAGGCCATAAGCTTATACCAGGTAAAATGGTGAATAAGACCAGGAAGTAGCATCATCAATATGCCTGTATACATAGGATGTCTAATGATGCGATAGGGGCCAGCAGTAATTAACGACTTTGAACGCAACTCGGGTTGTACATTAAAATTGCCAATTCTCATACTTAGCATAGCCCATACAACCAATCCAAAACCACAGATAAGTAGGATATGCTGCCATAATTGCGTACCCCATATACCACTAATGACAAAGTAGCCTAGCAAGATCACTTGTACAAGCACTAATGCGGCAGACTTTTTAGACATATTTAATTGTTGTATAAAGTAAATGTAGCAGATTATGCGCTGGTGTGTTGTTATTTTTAATCCGTTTTATGTGTTTAAAAAAGAAAAAGCCACTCAACAGGAGTGGCTTTTGTTTTATGAAATCAACGAAAATTAACCATCAAAGCGATATTCATCGTTTTCGGCAAGATCTGCGGCAATTTGATTACGTAAGGCAATCACATTAGGCTGATTTTGATATTTGGTAAAACGTTTGAGTCCCATAAGCATCATACGTTGTTCATCACCTTCGGCAAAAGAAACAATAGCTTCTTTGGCTTTGGTTTGAATAATATCAACCGCTTGAAATAAATACAGTTTTGTCATTGCGATTTGCGTAGCTTGTGAATCGGCACCAAAACGCTTGGCGTTTTTCTCAGTACGCAATATGGCGCTTTCTGACATATAAATTTCGATTAATATATCGGCGGCAGACATCAGTAGTTGTTGGTGTTGCTCTAATTCGGTGCCGTATTTTTGAGCAGCAGCACCGGCCACCATCAAGAATACTTTTTTGAGTTTACCCAAAATAGCCTTTTCTTCAGAAAGAGTTTCTGAGTAATCTGGAGTCTCAAATGAAGGAATACCTGTAAGTTCATCGGCTACAGCCATGGCGGGCCCCATAAAATCTACATGGCCTTTCATCGCTTTTTTAACCATCATCCCAACAGATAGCATACGATTAATTTCGTTGGTACCTTCATAAATTCTTGAGATACGAGCATCTCTCCAGGCAGATTCCATAGGGGTATCGGCGCTAAAGCCCATACCTCCAAAAATTTGAATACCTTCATCGGTAGTGTTCTGAACATCTTCAGAAACGGCAACCTTAAGGATAGAACATTCGATGGCATATTCTTCTACACCTTTTAATTCGGCTTCTTGATGCGAATTTCCGGCCGCTTCGCGCATTGCGATACGATCTTCTATATTTTTTGAAGCTCTATAGGTGGCAGATTCGTCAACATATACATTGGTAGCCATTTGTGCCAGCTTGGCTTTAATCGCTCCAAATTCTATAATAGGTGTCTTAAACTGTATGCGTTCTTTGGCGTATTTAATGGCTTCATCTACCACACGTCGCTGTGCATCAAGACATGCTCCTGCTAGTTTGATACGTCCTACGTTAAGTGCATTCATCGCGATCTTAAAACCATTACCTCGTGTCGAAAGCATATTTTCTACCGGCACTTTGCAATCGTTAAAAAATACCTGACGGGTAGAAGAGGAGTGAATTCCTAATTTCTTCTCTTCATCCCCCATACTTATCCCATTAGAGGGGTCGTTTTCAACGATAAAACCAGTGATGTTTTTATCGTCTTCGATACGGGCAAATACAATAAATAGGTTACAAAAACCAGCGTTAGAAATCCACATTTTTTGCCCCGAAAGTAAGTAGTGTGAGCCATCTTCAGATAAAACGGCTTTAGTTTTACCAGAATTAGCGTCAGACCCTGCTCCAGGTTCGGTTAAACAATAGGCGCCAAACCATTCACCTGTCGCTAGTTTTGGCACGTATTTCTTTTTCTGCTCTTCATTACCGTAAAGCGTAATAGGCATAGTACCTATTCCAGTATGAGCACCAAAAGCTGTACTAAATGATCCTGTAGCGCCAGAGATATAGTCACATACAAGCATAGTGGATACAAAGCCCATACCCAAACCATCATAGGCTTCTGGTACAGCTACTCCTAGCAGCCCTAATTCTCCAGCTTTACGCATACAAGCCTCTGTATACGCATAGTCTTTTTGTTCAAAGCGCTCCCAGTGAGCCCACAACTCGCGATCTACAAATTCTTTTGTGCTATCGCGCATCATCTTTTGTTCTTCTGTAAGATCTTCTAAGGTAAACACGTCTTCACAGTTTGTCTCTTTTACTATAAACTGTCCTCCGCGTAAAATATCTTTTTCTTTTGCTTCTGTACTCATCGTAGTTATGGTATTAAAAAAGGGCGTAAGCTATCATCTTCACACGCCTTTTGATAGGTGATTATATTATTTTAAAAATTCAAAAATTCCAGCAGCGCCCTGGCCAGTTCCTACACACATAGTTACCATACCGTATTTACCCTGCATGTCGCGTTTGCGCATTTCATCAAAAAGTTGAACCGACAATTTGGCTCCTGTACATCCCAATGGGTGTCCAAGTGCAATCGCTCCTCCGTTGACATTCACAATATCAGTGTTCAAATCCAATTCACGAATTACAGCAATAGATTGAGAAGCAAAAGCCTCATTAAGTTCTATTAGCTCTATATCATTTTGCTTTAAACCTGCTTGATCTAATGCTTTAGGAATAGCCTTTACAGGACCAATACCCATGATTCGAGGTTCTACACCAGCGGCCGCATAGTTTACTAGACGAGCAATAGGTTCTAAGTTTAGCTCTTTCACCATATCTTCGCTCATCACCATAACAAAGGCAGCTCCATCGCTCATTTGTGACGAATTTCCAGCGGTAACGCTTCCTCCTGCCGCAAAAACAGGTCGGAGCTTATTTAATACCTCGATACTAGTACCTTTTCTCGGACCTTCATCTTTGGTTACCGTATATTTTTTTGTCGCTTTTTTACCGTTAGCATCAACATAAACCTGTTCTACATCTATAGGTACAATTTGATCCTGAAAACGATCTTCGGCTTGTGCCTTTAAGGCTTTCATATGCGAATGGTATGCAAACTCATCTTGATCTTCTCTAGAG
>CAZJWI010000130.1:0-3638 GCA_964549485.1 uncultured Flavobacteriaceae bacterium | reverse complement strand
TATAATTTGCGTTCGCAAATGTTTGCCAAGTCCTTACAAATGCAACTGGTCGTTGGAGCGCTTAAGCGTTTAGATATGTTACGCACTATGCCAGAACTACGTGAGAAGTTGTGGGAAAATGTAAATGCCCTACAAGGAGGTCTCAAAGAGCGTGGTTTTGATATTGGTACCACACAAAGTTGTGTAACACCAGTATATTTAAAAGGTAGTGTGCCAGAGGCTATGGCCCTGGTTAAGGATTTAAGAGAAAATCATGGGATTTTCTGCTCTATAGTGGTGTATCCTGTAATTCCAAAAGGCCTTATTCTCTTACGTATGATTCCTACGGCTTCACATGATCTAAAGGATGTTGCCGAAACACTCGATGCTTTTGATGCCATTAGAGATCGATTAGGAAACGGAACCTATAAAAGATTATCGGCTGGCGTTGCTGCTGCCTTTGGCGCATAGGACTTTTGACCGTGATATTATAAAAAAAGCCAATCAATCGATTGGCTTTTTTTTGTGAAGTCATAAGCTCATTTAAGAACTTCCCAAAAGCTCCTTTATCTTGGCTTGTAATTGTGGTCCTCGTAAATCTTTGGCAATGATGGTACCGTTTTTATCAAGTAAAAAAGTAGCAGGTATAGATCTTACTCCATAGGCTTTGGCTATTGGATCTTGCCAGTACTGTAAATTAGAAATGTGATACCAATCCATCTGATCTTTTTTGATGGCCTCTATCCAGCGGTCTTCTTGCCCTTGTCGATCTAAGGAAACACTTATGATATTTAATCCTTTGTCATGATATTCATTATACACTCTCACTACGTTGGGATTTTCCATACGACAAGGTCTGCACCAAGAGGCCCAAAAATCGACAATGGTATACTCGCCTAAGGTATCAGAAAGTGATAACACATCACCGTCTGGGGTAGGTCCCGAAAATTCAGGAGCTTTATTCCCTATACTCGCTAGTCCTTCTGCTATTTTTTGAGATTTCTGACGTGCAATATATTTCTTTACACTTTGACCTACAGTAGAAGCCTGCACCTCTGAGGCCAGCCCTTTGAAGTATCTTTCTGTTTCCTCTAGGGTGAGCACTTTGGCATTGATCAAGTCAGAAAGCGCCATAATCGCGACCATAGATTCTTCATTGTTTTCTACGACCTCTTTTTTCTCTGAAATAAAATCGGCATCAATTTTTTGTAGTGATTCGCGATATTGATCTACCATCACCCCATCAGTTTCTGATTGAGCCTTTCTTAGGGCTTGAACCAATTGCGATTTTTCTTTGTTGCGCTCTCGATTGCTTTTGACATATTCATAAAAGAGCATATTGTCTTTACCCCCCTTGATAACAGAAGATGATAGACTGTCTTTATACAAGGTAATTTGCAACGGCTCACCATCTTGTATCACCAATAGGCGACTTTCAGCGTTTGCGGTAGTTATAATATTTAATTTGTTTTTGCCTTCTTGAGGCTTGGTAAATGCAAATTTTTCATTGGTGACTACTGCGGTATCAATAGCGATCATTTTGTTATTGGCACCTAATTCTTGAAGGTAAATTTCTGAACCATCAGGCATACCTGCGGCACTACCACTTATACCAGTAGTGTTGTTGTTTTCACAGGCCAAAAGTAATAGGATACAAGTCCCTAGAACAATTCTTCTCATAATGTTGTAAATTTGAGTAACAAAAATACGTATTAAACGTCAAATACTTGAATATCTGGCAAAGGGAAATCATCAAGAGTTCTCCCAATTTGATACGTTAAAATGATGGCTTATGGCTTTTTTACATGAAGATTTTCCGATGGAGATTCACATCAGTTTTGAAAAACTGTTGGAGGATTATAAGGCCCATTTGTCATCAGAGGATGAATTGCTACAGCAACGAGCCAAACGCGTTATAGAGATTGCTCAGGCTCATCCTCAATTAATTGAAGGTATAGATACTCCAGAAGATCTCTCTAAGTTACAGCCTCAAATTGATCTATTACTAGCCGATTTATTCTCGGAGATTCTTACTAATAATGAAATTAAGATAGCCTCCTTGCCTTTTAATGAAGGGATTATAAAGGCCTCCAAACGTTATAAAAATATCATTGCGGCTGCTGGAGAAGATTTTCATCCAGAAATCAGCAATTTTAATGAAGATCACACCTATATAATGGGGTGTAGCATCATTTTGATGCACTTGGGGTACAATATTGATTTTAGACGTCCCTTTTATTATGACATCCCAGACAAAAATGGAATTGTTAGACATTATCGCATGTTGTACAATGGGGATTATATCGCTATAAGTCCAGGTGAGGATGCTCCAGAAATTACTCAAGAAATTGTTGCCGAATTATTAGACAATTTTGATAATATCGCTTTGTGGAAACAGCATATACCGCCGCGTAGTTGGATATTTAAAGGCTTTGTACTCGCCAATCTTTACGATGCCACCACCGATGTGTCGCTGTCAGATTTTAAAACAAGCTTGCTCAAATACGACAAATCCGACAGCAATTTTATGTCGGGCTTTCAAGACATATTTCGCTCTATTTTTAATCTTCAGGAAGTTCAGGTAGGCTATACTGCCTTTAATGCCGAAGACCAGAAATTTGAACGAGCACCAGACAAACAGATTAAGAGTTTTATCTTAGGTGGGAAGTTTCAAGAAAGTTGCAAAGATGCGCTCTGCTCAGGATCGTATCAAACCATATTTCTAGAAAAGCAATTTTTTGCGGTTTCTGATATTGAAAAATATCACGCCTACGATACAAGTGTGCATTTGTACAAAAACTTTTTGGATCAAGGTATTCGCAGTGCCATATTAGCACCATTGATTTATGAGAACGAATTTTTAGGACTCTTTGAAATTGTGTCGCCCAATACCTATGAACTCAATAGTATTAATGCTAATAAGCTATTGGATGTGATGCCTTATCTGGTTGATTCTATATTGAGCGAACGCGAGCTGGCAGAAAATGAAATAGAGGTGATTATCCAGAATGAATGTACCTCTATTCATCCTAGTGTGTATTGGAAATTTAGACAGGAGGCCAAAAGAGTGATGTATGCCCAGCAAGGTGGCGACACTACTGTTCCTTTTAGAGATATCGTATTTAAAGATGTCTATCCTCTTTTTGGACAAATTGATATCAAAGGCTCTTCACACGCCCGTAACGAGGCGGTAAAAGAGGATTTGCTCTTACAGATTGACTTGGCCAAGGAGATCATGGATAGAGCTATTAAGGTAGAACCCTTGCCAATTTATGAAGAAATTCAATTTCGAATTAGTTCATTTTATAACGAATTAAACGAGCAGCTCATGGTTGATAGTGAGCGTGGCGTATTAGATTTTTTTGAAAATGACCTACATCCGCTTTTTAATCATTTTAGAAAAATGGATGAGACCTTAGCCAGCCTTATCGAGGGATATCTCAATAGATTAGAGGTTGATATGGGCTTTATCTATGAAAACAGAAAGGCCTATGACGACTCTGTAATGATCATTAACAGAAGAATGGCCAATTTGTTGGATAAAAAGCAAAAAACAGCTCAAAAAATGTATCCACATTTCTTTGAGCGCTTTAAAACTGATGGAGTAGAACACAATATGTACATTGGCGAGTCTATTACTCGTGAAAATACTTTTAATA
>CAZJWI010000129.1:0-6497 GCA_964549485.1 uncultured Flavobacteriaceae bacterium | reverse complement strand
AGCAGGCCTAACGGACTAACCGCTACAGAAACAAGACTTATACAACAGGCCAAAGATGAGTTAAATGAAGCCTTAGAAGCTACTAATATCTTCTTTAAGAAGGAGTGGAAACCATTTGTTTTTATGGCGTCTGGTCTTGATTTAGATCCATTTAAAGAGATTAAAACTTTTTCAATAGACTAACACAAATGGCTAATTAATAGATACACTCATCGATACGGATGAGTGTATTTTTTTTGCACCTTTATACAAACAACCAACACCAACACCTTATGACTTTGAGAAAGCTAGGATGGATTTGCTTGGTAGGTATACTACCTCAGCTTACCGCCATGGCCCAAAATACCGGAGAAAACCAAACGGGGGCATGGTATATGCTATTTACCAACAACAGATTAAGCGAATCGCTGAGTTTACATGCCGAGGCCCAACATCGTAATTACGAAATTAGCTCGCGCTTTAATCAGTTGCTCCTAAGAACTGGACTCAATTATCACCTTTCTGATCAGGCTATGCTTACGATGGGATATGCTTATATAGCGACAGATGGCAGCTTTGAAGAACCACCAGGTGAGCAAAACACTCAAGAACATCGTATCTACCAGCAATTTGTTTTGCGTAATAAAGTAGGCAAACTTGCCTTTAGTCATCGCTATAGGTTAGAACAGCGTTTTATTGACAGTCCAATTAACGGCAATCTAACCGAATATAGAGCGCGTTATTTTTTACGGCTTACTTATCCCTTGTCAGAAAAATGGTTTTTGACAGCCTATGACGAGGTATTTATAAACTTGCAATCTCCCACTTTTGGACAAAATCGTTTGTTTGGCGCTGTAGGTTATAATCTTTCACCGCAATTATCCATACAAGGAGGTTATCTCAAAAATCACTTTGCAAATGCGGTGTTTGATCGTTTGCAACTGGCTGTATTTCTCAAAACCGATTGGCGTAAGAAAGACCTTCCTAATTAAAAAGACGCTTTGCGTATTGGAAGCCGCTTCCAATAGGACAAACAACGCCAAAGCCACTCGAGGGGTCCAAAACGAAAGTAGTACAACCACAATCTGCTAAAGACAAGCTGCAGGCCAAAAACGATGATGGCAATGACTATGGTTTGATAAGGACTAAAGGTTTGATATTTTTGAAAACCTATTGAGGTAAATAAAAATAAACCAATAACACTCTGGCCGATATAATTAGTAAGGGCCATTCGGCCTACATATTGTAATGGGTGTAAGAGGCGTTTCCAAAAAGGAAAATCTATGATATAAGCAAGACCCCATACATAAAAAAGCCCCATCAAAGTATCAGCAATTTGCATAAAATAGATAAATAGCTCGCGCCATTGAGACTGTTGCCAAATGTCCATTTCCCACAAAGCAAAGAGAAAAAATAACCGATACCCATTTGAGATGAGTGCGACATACAACACTGGCTTTTTTATCCTATTGATCCAATATGTGATATCAGAAAGCCAGCCTTTTTTTACCACAGCAAGTCCTAATAAAAACATAGCCGCAGCTGTAGGTGCCAATACCACAAAAAGCAGTTCGAGATTGCTCGTATATTCTATCCATCGTAATGCTATTCCATCTGAGTAGGAACCCGCTCTTATAATATCCACCACTTCCCCGGCGCTAAAGCCAGAAATTCCTAAATACGGATTAATGGCCAACAAGTCCAAAAGTCCTTGGAATACAAGCTGATAAAACGGGAATACTAGCAAAGTTAAGGCTAGTATTAGTAAGGTAGAAGCCTTTAGCCTTAGCAATAGTATGGCAAACAGGCCAAGTATAGCATAAATATGTAATACGTCACCAGACCAGAGAAACAATATATGCGCCCACCCTAGGACAAACAGTACAAACATTCTCCTAATAAAAAAGAATGATCCCAATCCTTTGGACTGTAAGCTGCTGTATTGAATCCCTATTCCTAGTCCAAATAAGAGTGAGAAAATTGGGAAAAATTTGGAGTAAAAAAAGAGTTGCAATATGCGTCTGGCTACCGCATCTAGTGTAGTGGCAAATTGGGAGTCAAATTCATCACTAAAAAAATAGAGACAATTCATCACTTCAATATTGACCATAAAAATGCCAAATATGGCAAAGCCTCTCAGTATATCGAGGGTAATAATTCGCTCTTTACCAGAAATGGGATGATTTGTTCGCAACTGAGCTGTGATTTTTTTCGCTTAAAGCGAAAATACAACTTCATGCCAGTAATTTGTATCTTCATACAGCATAACATCCTGTGTTAAGGAATGGACTCCTCTAACGACTACATCTACAAATCAAACCAATATGAAATCAAGTAAAATCAATTTTGTCAATGCTCAAGGTCAAAAGCTCTCAGGTCGTTTAGACCTTCCCGCCAACCAAGATCCACATAATTTTGCCATTTTTGCACACTGTTTTACCTGTTCTAAAGATTTTTCGGCTGTCCGTAATGTGAGTAAGGCATTAGCCTCAGAAGGTTTTGGGGTGTTGCGCTTTGATTTTACTGGATTGGGAGATAGCGATGGTGACTTTTCTGATACTAATTTTTCGAGTAACGTAGAAGACCTTCTGATGGCTGCCGATTTTCTCGCTACCCAATATAAGGCTCCTACTCTTATCGTGGGTCACTCTTTAGGTGGCGCAGCAGCTATATTTGCAGGTGGACTGATCAAATCCATCAAAGCTATTGCTACCATTGGAGCTCCTAGCAATCCCGTACATGTACAAAAACAATTGGGTCAAAAACTTGAAGTGATAACATCACAGGGAGCAGCTACGGTTACCTTGGCTGGTCGTGATTTTTTATTTAAAAAACAATTTATCGACGATCTCCAATCCAACTCTTGTGTTGAGGCCGCTTCAAAACTCAACAAAGCTCTTCTTATTATGCATTCTCCTCAGGATGCGACCGTATCCATTAAAAATGCAGAAGAGATCTACCATGCCGCACACCACCCAAAAAGTTTTGTAACCTTAGATGGCTCGGAGCATCTTTTGATTAGCAAGGAAACCGCGTCTTATGTAGGACGAATCGTAGCCGGATGGGCCGAACGCTATATAGAAACACCCACCTTAGAAAAGATTAGTACTATACATCAGGTGGCCGCTAGTTTGGACGCCGATGATGGTTTTACCACGGTAATGAAATTGGGCAACCACTATATGAAAGCTGATGAGCCTGTGCGTGTTGGAGGCAATGACTACGGTCCTACTCCCTATGAACTTGTAGCAGCTGGCTTATCGGCATGTACGGCAATGACTATACAGATGTATGCCAAACGCAAGGGCTGGCATATCGACAATGTAGAAGTCCATACCAGCTACTCAAAAACCCATGCTGTAGACTGTGAACACTGTGAAGAAGAAACGGCTGCCAAGATTGACACCTTTAATAGAGCTATAAAATTCACGGCAGAGTTAGACCAAAAACAGATTGAGAGATTATTACAAATCGCCGATAAATGTCCTGTACATAAAACACTACATAGCCAAACGCAGGTCATCACCACATTAGTACCATAAAAAAAGCGCCTTGAGGCGCTTTACTGTTGTTATCGGCAATAAATTAGCGTTGGGACTTAGCCTTTTTAATAAAGGCGAAATAACCACTGGGATCTCTAAGCATACTATATGCCGAAATACGGTCTTTGACCTTCCCATTGGCATCCATTGCCAAAAGCATAGGAAATGACTTTTCTTGATTGTACTTTTTTTGTAAGGCCTTGTTCTTTTTCATTTGTTCTTCAGACAAAATATCCAGTCTAAAAGGCACATCCACCTCGAGTAGGACAAAATCATCAGACTGCGCGATAAACTTTGGATGCTCCCAAAAATCTTTTTTGAGCATCTTGCATGGCCCACACCAGTCACTACCAGTAAAATACATCAGTATGGGTTTATTAGATTTGCGCGCCTCTTTTTTTGCTGTATCAAAATCGGTGAGCCAATTGGCCTGCTGAGCCTGAACACCCATGACAATTGTAAATAACAGGACAAACAACCATAGTTTTCTCATATCTTTTTTTTAGGGTTTTTGCAAAATATAAAACTCTAAGAAATAAACAAATATCTTGCCATTATATTGTCTGAGATGACCTTGAGAAATAATAAAGCCTGCCAGGGGCAGGCTTTATTATTATTATACTATTGCAATACGACCTAGACGTGTAATGCGCGATCTTCGGTTGCCGCAAGAGCAGCTTCTTTGACGGCTTCTGCATAGGTGGGATGTGAATGACTCATTCTAGCAATATCCTCGGCACTGGCTCTAAACTCCATAGCGGTAACCGCTTCTGCGATCAAATCGGCTACGCGAGCTCCTACCATGTGTACGCCTAAGACCTCATCGGTTTCTTTGTGAGCGAGAATCTTTACAAAGCCATCTATATCTCCACTAGCTCGGCTTCTACCCAAGGCACGCATCGGAAACTGACCCGTCTTATAGGCTACTCCAGCTTCTTTTAATTGTTCTTCTGTCTTTCCTACAGAGGCAACCTCTGGCCAAGTGTAGACCACACCAGGAATCAAATTATAGTCGATATGCGGTTTCTCTCCAGCCAGGGTTTCGGCAACAAATACACCTTCTTCTTCGGCCTTGTGCGCGAGCATAGCACCTTTAATAACATCTCCTATAGCATAGATGTTTGAGACTTTGGTCTGAAGATGTTCATTAACTTCTACACGTCCTCTATCGTCGGTAGAAATACCTACGGCTTCCAGATTAAGGCCATCGGTATAAGCGCGACGTCCTACAGAAACCAGAACATAATCTCCGGTAAAGGATACATCCTCTCCTTTTTTATTGGTCGCTTTAACAACCACCTGATCTCCGTCACGCTCTACAGCTGTTACGCCGTGAGATAGAGCAAATTTCATCTTTTGCTTTTTAAAGACTTTGAGCATTTCCTTACTCTGAGCGCTGTCCATCGTAGGAATAATACGGTCCATATACTCGACTACAGTTACATCGGCTCCCAAACGTTTGTAAACCTGCCCTAATTCAAGACCAATGACCCCGCCCCCAATCACAATCATGTGCTTAGGTACTTCTTTGAGGCTTAATGCTTCAGTAGAGGTAATAATTCGCTCTTTGTCGATATTAATAAAAGGCAAGGAACTAGGTTTAGAGCCAGTAGCAATAATAGTATTTTTGGTCTCTATAGTCTGGGTATCCCCATCTTTTTCTATTTGAATATGGGTGGCATCTTTGAATGATCCCATACCGTGAAATACATCAATATTGTTCTTATCCATCAAAAAATCGATACCCTTGGTGGTAGTATCAACAACACCTTGTTTGCGTGCAATCATTTTCTCAAGATTGTAGGTCACCTCTCCAGGTATTTCGATACCGTGATCGGCAAAGTGTTTTACCGCATCTTCGTAGTGATGGGAAGAATCTAAAAGGGCTTTAGAAGGTATGCAACCCACGTTTAAACATGTTCCTCCGAGGGTGTCGTATTTCTCGATTAAGGCTGTTTTCATTCCTAATTGGGCACAGCGGATAGCCGCAACATATCCTCCAGGTCCTGAACCTATAATCGCAACGTCATATGTAGTCATAATGGTGTTTTAATTTTGGTTCTACAAAGGTACAAAGCCCGTCATTGTAATGAAAGTAAATTTAACATTAGCTTTAGCGACTTTCTATATTTGACCGTTGCCTATACCTCAGGAGAAGCCTTCTATTCTCCTTAACATAGAAAAACTAAAATTTGTAGTACTTTTAGAATTCAACACAAACCAAAATCCCAAGTATTTATGAGAACAGTTTACGTTCTGCTCGCTTTTTATTTATGTTCAGTATCTCTTTTTGCGCAAAGCGGAAAAGTAGACATGGATTATTACCTACCCGATAATGTTAGCTACAATCCAGACATCCCCACACCCGAAAGTGTATTGGGTTATGTTCCTGGAGAGTGGCATGTGAGTCACGATAAATTATCAGAATACATGCGTACCCTAGCAGCGGCTAGTGACCGCATTACTATCGAAAATAGAGGAAGTACTTTTGAGGGGAGACCTATACTGCTATTGACCATTACTTCTGCTGCAAATCACGGTCGTCTCGATGCCATACAACGACAACATCTAGACCTGGTAGAAGGCAAGGATGTCAACATTAGCGATATGCCAATAGTAGTATATCAGGGGCTCTCCATACATGGTAACGAGCCTAGTGGAGCTAATGCAGGTCTAGTTGCAGCCTACTATCTCGCAGCAGCACAAGGTCCACAAATCGAAGATATGCTGTCAAACACAGTGATTCTTTTTGATCCATCTTTTAATCCAGACGGACTACAGCGATTTGCCTATTGGGCCAATACCAATAAAAGTATTAATCTGAGTTCAGATCGATATGATAGAGAATATAGTGAAGTTTGGCCAGGAGGTCGTACCAATCATTATTGGTTCGATATGAATCGCGATTGGTTACCTGTTCAGTTACCAGAATCTAGAGCTCGTATCACGACGTTTCATAAATGGTTACCAAATATT
>CAZJWI010000128.1:0-5734 GCA_964549485.1 uncultured Flavobacteriaceae bacterium | reverse complement strand
ATAACCAAATATAGGTTTACGTGAATTGGTCGCAATAACCTCTGAGGTGATACCTAGCGCGGGTAGTAATACGATATATACTTCAGGGTGTCCTAAGAACCAGAACAAGTGCTCAAACAATACCGGAGAACCTCCAGAATTGTGCAATACTTCTCCACCTATATAAATATCTGATAAGAAGAAGGACGTACCAAAACTTCTATCCATAATAAGCATTAGCGCTGCCGATAATAATACTGGGAACGATACTACACCAATAATAGCTGTCACAAAGAAAGCCCAAATAGTAAGTGGCAAACGTGTCATGCTCATCCCTTTTGTACGTAGGTTGATCACTGTCACGATGTAGTTAAGAGATCCTAAAAGCGAAGAGGCAATAAAGATCGCCATAGACACTAGCCATAACGTCATTCCTAATCCCGAAGCTGGAATACTATTAGGTAAAGCACTTAAAGGAGGATAGATAGTCCAACCCGCTGCTGCCGGTCCAGACTCTACAAATAGAGAGAGAACCATGATGACAGAAGAGAGAAAGAACAACCAATAGGATACCATATTTAAAAATCCTGAAGCCATATCTCGCGCTCCAATCTGCAACGGAATAAGTAGGTTACTAAAAGTACCACTTAGCCCAGCGGTAAGTACAAAGAATACCATAATGGTACCGTGTATGGTTACTAAGGCCAAATAGATATTGGGATCCATAACACCGTCCTTACCCCAATCTCCTAAAAAGATTTCGAAGGCGGTAAACTGATGATCTGGCCATGCCAATTGTAAACGAAACAATAAGGACATTGCAATACCAATGATACCCATAATCAAACCAGTGATCAAGTACTGCTTAGAAATCATTTTATGATCGGTACTAAAGATGTACTTCTCAATAAAATTTTGTTCGTGATGATGATGCCCGTGATCGTCGTGTGAATGATCTGCTGTTAATGCGTGCTCTGACATAATCTTAATGCTTTAATTAATTTTTCTTTTTCTAGTTCTGTGCTGCAATTTGCTCACCAAATGTTTTTTGTTCTGCCATCCAAGCGTCAAACTCTTCTTGGGTTTCAACAACAATCTTCATTTGCATGTTGTAATGCGACGCACCACATATTTTATTACATAGCAAGTAATAATCGAATTCATCATACGCGTCAATAGGACCGTCGCCCCTAGCGATTGACTCTTCATTTTTTTCTTTTCTAATCTCCTTGATCACCTGCATCTTATCGCGCATGTATTCGGTCTCACGAATTTCTTCGGTGGTTACCGTTGGCGTAAAAGCAAACTGAGTAATCATCCCAGGTACCACATTCATCTGTGATCTAAAGTGCGGCATATATGCCGAGTGCAATACATCTTGTGATCGTAATTTGAAGATCACCTGACGTCCTACAGGCAAGTGTAACTCCTTTACTACGACATCATCCATAGCATCACTGTCAGAAGCATCTACTCCCACTGTATTGGCACCTTCGATAAAACGAACATTTGCGTTTCCTAAGGTGTTATCAGTTCCTGCATATCTGGCTTCCCAGTTAAAACGCTTGGCATATAACTCAATGACAATAGCATCTTCTTCTTCTTCAAAGTTCATAATATCCGACCAAGTAAACAAACCGTAGATGATCAATCCTGCAAGAACAATTACTGGAATAATGGTCCAGATAAATTCTAGTTTGTCGTTGTCTGCATAGAACAAGGCGCGATTGCCTTTACGCCCTTTGTACTTGTAAGCAAAGTAATGCAACAAAGCCTGAGTGACCACTTGTACAAACATAATTAGCGCAAGTGTGATAAACATCAAGGTATCATATGACCCTCCATGCGCCGATGATGGCTCTGGCAAGTAAAATTTACTATAATTCCAGAAACAGTAAATAGTTATGGCATACAAAAAGATAAGAAACATTATCATCAATTTGGCATTGACGGTATTGTCCTTGTCATTGGCAATTTGTGCCGTTTCACTATTGGTGTTCTTTAGTTGTGACAACTTAAATATCTTCGACATCTGCCAAAGCGTGACTACAAAAAGAATTACTACGATGAGTGCTAATAAACCTGTCATTGTTTTCTAACTTCTAAAATCAATATTCTTAATAGTGAAAATGTTTACTCTCTTCAATAAGCGGATTACGCTTAGGCTCTAATGACTTGCGTTTACTTAATGAAGTAAATACAATCATAATAAACAAGCCAAGGAAGAATAATAAGGATCCCACTTCTACAAATCCGAACGACCAAGACTTTCCTACAGTCGCTGGCATTACCATATTAAATAGATCGACATAGTGACCTAATAAAATGACTATACCTGCCATAACTACAAACCAGTTTTTACGCTTGTAATCACTATTCATTAATAGCAATAATGGGAAGATAAAATTCATTCCTAACATACCCCAGAACGGTACGGTGTAATCTTCAATACGAGTGATATAATACGTAACCTCTTCTGGAATATTTGAATACCATATCAACATAAACTGAGAGAACCACAAATAGGTCCAGAATATACTGAAGGCAAACATAAACTTCGCCAAATCATGGATGTGACTATCGTTTACTTTTTCTAAATATCCTTTTGACTTTAAGTAAATCGTAACCATGGCGATGACTGTGATCGCACAAACCATCATACCCGCAAAAACATACCATCCAAAAAGCGTACTAAACCAGTGCGGATCGAGAGACATTATCCAATCCCAAGACATAATAGACTCAGTATAAATAAAGAATACTAAAAAGATGGCTGCCGCTTTAAAAGACTTTTTATGCCAACGATTGTCTGTAGCTTCGTCTTGCTTCTTAGCAAATTTAACTGCAAAGTATCGATACAAATTCCAGCCTAAAATAAAGACTAGGGCTCTCGCTAAAAAGAAAGGTACATTTAAGTAACCAGACTTACCGGCAATAATTTTGTCGTATTTATCACTACTCTCGTCAACCAAAGCGGGATCCATCCAATGAAACATATGATTGAAATGAAATCCTGAAAGTAAAAGTAATAGAAATACAATGATACTTCCTGGTAATAAATAGGCAGTAATACCTTCCATTACTCTTAAAAGTAAGGGAGACCATCCTGCTTGAGATGCATACTGAATTGCATAAAATGCCAAACATGCCAATGCAATCATAAAGAAAAAGAAGGCAGCTATATAGATAGCAGACCAAGGCTTGTTCTGATACTGGTGCAAGGTGTGTTCTAAATGTTCTTCTTTAGACATCACGTGCCCACCCGCTGCATGATCACCAGCCATTGGGGCATCCCCGTCATGTGCCTCTGTTAGTTGTGAGTCTCCGTGAGGTATTTCGTGTGCCTCTCCGTGCCCGCCACCATGTGCAGATTCTAATGCTTCTACATCAGCGGTTGTTTTAGGTAACATGGCATAATCTACCGCAAACAATATCGCACCTACCACCATAAAGATGATTGCAGAGAGTTTTAAGTTTTTAGATAATGTATACATATCTGTGTATTCGCTTTATCAGTTAGTTTGTTTCCTTCTTAATGATCTGTTGAGTGAGCCTCTTCTTGATGATCTATTCCTTCATGGGCTTCACCAGCATCCATATCCTGCATTGCAGCTGTCTCTGCCACTTGCGTTTCTTCAACAAAAGCTGCTGGCTCCTCACCATCCAATTTCGCTTTAAGCGACATTACATAATGATCTACTTGCCATAATTCCTTTTCAGACATTTGAGAAGCATAAGATCCCATAGAGTTTATACCGTAATACATCACGTGATAAACACTACCTGCTGTAATTGCACGACCTGCGTCATTATAAGCTGGCACCCCAAGTATTTTTTCGCGTTCTACCAATGTCCCTTTACCGTTTCCTTTAGAACCGTGACATATTGCACAATAAATATCATACAATGCCTTTCCCTTTTCAAAGTTTTCTTCGGTATAGGGTATTGGATTGGTCAGGTTTGCTTTCGCGAACTCGTACCCTTCTCTATTATCATCAATCTCGTAAGGCAACCAACCTCTCATAACAGATCCTTCAGCGGGCTTCATGGCCTCAGAACCACCTGTTACAGGTTCAAATATTTCGTATTCTCCGTAAGTATCATAAGGTACCGACTCATACATATTCGGCATATACTGATACCCAGGCTTACGCTCGTTTGATTGGCATGAAACAATAGCCAAAAGTACGGTTAGGATTGCAGTGATTTTTAAACTATTCTTCATCCTTATGCTTCTTGGTTTGCGATTAAATTAATCTCGGTTGCCCCGGTTGTCACTAAAAAGTCAGCCAATTCCTGAGCGTCTTTTCCTGCTGCATCGATTTCCATTAGGAAATGATCATCGGTAGTTCTTACATCTGGATTTTCCGCTTTTTTAAAGGGCCACAATTTACTACGTAAGTAAAAGGTGATTACCATCAAGTGAGCCGCAAAAAATACAGTCAACTCAAACATAATAGGCACAAAAGCCGGCATATTTTCTATGTAGCTAAAGCTTGGCTTTCCGCCTATATCCTGCGGCCAGTCTTCTATCATGATAAAATTCATCATAACAATAGCTACAGTCAAGCCCAAACATCCATACATAAACGATGTTATAGCTATACGTGTTGGAGCCAATCCCATTGCTTTATCAAGCCCGTGCACTGGAAAAGGTGTATAAACCTCATTAATGTGCAAATGCTTTTTCTTTACTTCCTTAACAGCGTTCATCAGAACGTCGTCATCGGTATATAGTGCGTGTATAACGGTAGATGCCATACTCTTAGTTGTTTTTTAGTTTGGTTGCCTGTCCTGCCCAATCATCGCGTTCTGCACGACCTGGGAAGGATCCGGTAATACTATCTAAAAGGTCATATTCTCTCTTAGTCATTCTAGCCACTTGTTCAAAAGTGTAAATGCCTAATTGGTTCAATTTTTCCTCCATTTTAGGACCAATGCCATTGATGCGTTTTAAATCGTCTGCCTTTTGAGTTGCAGGATCAAATTGACCTAAGGCGCTAGTCAGACTTTCGGCACCATGAGTAGCCTCCGGAATAACCGGTGTATCAGTCACTACTTGAGCCGGTGCAGCATAGGTTGCCGCGTCCAAATTGATTTTAACTGGACCACCAGATGTACGAGGATCTGCTCCTGTCCCTACGAGAGACTGCCCAGCTTCACGTAATTTTTTGTAACGTTCTCCAGAAGATTTCATAATTGTCTTCACCTCTGCCTGAGCAATAACCGGGAAGGTTCTCGCATAGAGTAGAAACAACACAAAGAAAAATCCGATAGTACCAATAAAGATTCCTATATCGACAAAGGTTGGAGAGAACATAGTCCATGACGATGGCAAGTAATCGCGGTGAAGTGAAGTCACAATAATTACAAAACGTTCAAACCACATCCCAATGTTTACCACTATCGAAATGATAAAAGAGAACATGATAGAGCGACGTAATTTTGGGAACCACATAAATTGAGGAGAAAATACGTTACAAATCATCATACTCCAATATGCCCATGCATAAGGACCCGTAGCCCTGTTTAAGAAAGCATACTGCTCATACTCAACACCAGAATACCAGGACATAAATAGCTCAGTAATATAAGCCACACCTACAATAGAACCCGTAATCATAATTACTATGTTCATCAATTCGATGTGTTGTATGGTGATATAGTTTTCTAAGTTGGACACTTTACGCATCACAATAAGAAGGGTATTTACCATCGCAAATCCAGAGAATACCGCCCCTGCCACAAAGTAAGG
>CAZJWI010000127.1:0-19483 GCA_964549485.1 uncultured Flavobacteriaceae bacterium | reverse complement strand
GGTCCTAATCGTATTGGTCAGGGTATAGAGTTTGACTATTGTTGTGTACACGGTGTCCTGGCTGCTGCCGAATGTGGTTACGAAACCATAATGATTAATTGTAATCCAGAGACGGTATCTACAGATTTTGATACGGCAGACAAACTGTATTTTGAACCTGTTTTTTGGGAGCACATTTATGACATCATTCGTCATGAAAAACCCGAAGGTGTGATTGTACAATTAGGTGGTCAGACCGCTCTAAAGCTAGCCGAAAAACTAGATCGATACGGTATCAAGATTCTTGGGACGAGTTATCAAGCGCTTGATCTAGCCGAAGATAGAGGAAGTTTCTCAAGCTTGCTTAAGAAACTCGACATCCCTTATCCTGAATTTGATACAGCCGAAACGGCAGACCAGGCACTAGAAGTGGCAGACCGTTTGGATTTCCCAATATTAGTGCGTCCGTCTTATGTACTGGGAGGTCAGGGGATGAAAATTGTGATCAATAAAAATGAATTAGAAGAACACGTTGTAGATCTATTGCGTAAAATCCCTAATAATAAACTGCTATTAGATCATTATCTAGATGGTGCTATAGAAGCAGAGGCAGACGCGATTTGTGATGGGGAAAATGTCTATATCATAGGTATCATGGAGCATATAGAGCCCTGTGGTATCCACTCTGGAGATTCTAATGCAACCTTACCACCGTTTAATCTCGGAGATCTTGTATTAGAACAAATCAAAGACCATACCCATAAGATTGCATTGGCTTTAGAAACCGTAGGTCTTATCAATATTCAATTTGCGATTAAGGACGAAAAGGTTTATATCATCGAGGCCAATCCTCGAGCTTCTAGAACGGTACCTTTTATCGCGAAGGCATACAAAGAGCCATATGTGAATTATGCTACCAAGGTGATGCTTGGACATAAGAAAGTCACCGATTTTGATTTTAATCCACAATTGGAAGGATACGCCATTAAACAACCGGTATTCTCGTTTAACAAATTTCACAATGTCAATAAGAAATTGGGACCAGAGATGAAGAGTACAGGTGAGAGTATACTCTTTATAGACAATTTGCGCGACGATGCCTTTTACGATTTGTACGCGCGTCGTAAGATGTATTTAAGTAAATAGGAGGTAGTACGCTTTTGCTTTCGCGAAAGTGAAAGTGAAAGCGTATACTATCTTTAAATAGATATGTAATACCTTAAATACAGGTGAAATACACAAAATTACGATAAATTGTGAATTTGTTGTAATATTATTCTTACATATTATTTAATTATCTCAGGAGAACTAGTACATTGTCGTTCTATAACCGCAATGCCCCAACGCGATGATTAAAAAATTACTTTGTTTACTGCTTTTCTTTTTGAGTTTTCAATGGGTTGAAGCTCAGCAAGTCGCGACGACTACAGCTCATGAGCTGCCTATAGAAGAACAACTTAGTTTCTATCCCAATCCAGCCCAAGAAGAAGTGCGAGTGACTAATACTACTGGTGATCTGGTAGACTGTGTCGTTTTCAATATTCTGGGTGATAAAGTCCTATCTACCTCTTTAGCGAGCGTCCAGACCGATCTTTCGCTCGAGCATCTACCCAATGGAGTTTATATTGTGGCCTTTTATTATAAAGATCAAACAATTACCGAGCGTCTTATCAAAGAATAACAACACTAGGTTGTGATTGCTTAATAGCCAAGTGGCTAGCTCCTGTGCAAGAGAGATATAATACTATTTTTGATTTAATAACTTATGTCCTTAACCGAGGATAACCATAGTTTATCAATGGGAATTTTTGTGTTTGGATTGTTTTATAGGTAACTTGACCATACCAACCACCGGTTATGCTATGATGATTCGCGTGTTTTTTATATTACTATTTATATCTGGTTCACTGCTAGCGCAAGATGTTTACCAGATTGCCAGAGAGGGAACAGCCGCCCAAATGGAGGCTATTTACCAGCAGCATCCTGAGCGTCTCACCCAACCTAATGCCGATGGTTATTTGCCTCTAACATTGGCCGCTTATCACAATAACATCAATGTTGTGCGATATCTGGTAGATCGAGAGGTACCACTTGATACGAGCAGTTCTTATGGCTCTGCGCTTATGGCGGCAGCCGTTAAGGGAAGTAAAGCCATTGTGGCCTTACTCCTTGACAAAGGTGCAAATCCCAATATTGCCGATGCCAATGGCAGTACAGCCCTGATATATGCTAGTTTGTTTCAATTAAACGATATTGCCCGTCTTTTGATACGATATAAGGCAGATCCACAGGCCAGAGACAACCGCAACAATACGGCCTTAGATTATGCTGTGCTTACACAAAATACTTCTTTAATTAGCTTATTAAAAAATCAATGATATGAAAAAAATTACTCTATTAGCGATGGCGCTACTCTTTGCAACGGTTTTAACAGGCCAAGTTACCACCGGTGAGGTGAGTTTATCCAGCGATTATACCGCTCGTATAGATGTAGATGATACCAATGTGACAGTAACCATGATAGGCCCCGACGATCGTTGGTTGGGGCTTGGCTTTGGCGTATCTTCTATGACCAATAACGGAGATATTATCTCTTTTGACAGTACAGGTTTTAACGATAGACGGTTTATTGGTGTAGGAGCCACACCTCCAACAGATACCCAAGACTGGACAGTACTTTCAAATACTACGGCTGCAGGAGAACGTACCTTAATTGTAACGCGTCCTCTAGAAGGATCCGATACGACAGATTATACATTTGATCCCAGTGATAGCAGTATATTACTTGTCTGGGCCAGAGGTAACGGTACCTTAAATTTTGTTAATCATGGCAGTGGTAATCGTGGGGCCACTTCGGCTGGTTTTAGTCTTAGTGTTGACGATTTGGCCTTTGAACAAAGTATTTCAGTTTATCCCAATCCTACTACAAGTCAAATCACTGTTGACTTTGATGTTCCAACAACCAGTGCACAAATTACGCTCTACAGTGTTTTAGGTCAACCTGTGCATACTCAGATTTTGGCTGCCAATGAGCGTACCATCAATCTGGAAGACCTGGCAGCAGGTATATATGTTATGCAAATAACTTCAGAACGAGGTTCTGCTTCCAAACGCATTATAAAACAGTAAGGATTGAAATAATTTTCCCTATCTAAAAACGATCTCCTCGCTTAATTTTTATTAAAGTGTGGAGATTGTTCTTTTTTGACAGAGGTGATAAAATATTTGGTGTCGCCCCAAAAAGAAAAGGTACCAAATCGCTCGATATAGGTTAATTTGACATAACTCCCTTGATATTCTTCTAGTTTTTTGATGACTTCTTCTTCGGCATCCAAAACCGAAAAGGAAAATATTTGCGCTCCGCTTATGCCTTGACTTATCTCTCCTTCCCAGGTTTTAAAAATGATACCCTTGTTAGAGAATTTAATCAATTCGCCAGATCGCGTACCTTCGCTATAGGGCACAAAGTAAATAAAGGCATACCATGCTGCGGCTAGGGCAACTACTACAACTAAACTAAGACCTAAGACTTTTTTCATAAAAATGTATTATTCGTTCAAAGATAACTGATCGTCATCAGACGCTCTGGCAACAAGTTTCTCATTGAGATGTTTCTTTTGCTTAATTCCTAGTTTTTTAAGCCCTTCAACCTTTTTGACCAAATTGCCTTTGCCAGTGAGTTTCTTCATCGAACTGTCATAACTCTTTTGTACCGTGTTGAGCTGCATACCCACCTTGATCAAGTCATCGGTTAAATTGACAAATTGATCGTAAAGTCTCCCGGCTTGAGTTGCAATTTCTAAGGCATTTTGTTGTTGCTTCTCATTGTTCCACATAGAATCGATAGTACGCAGGGTGGCCAGTAAGGTAGCCGGAGTTACAATCACTATGTTTTTCTCAAAAGCTTTGTTGTACAATTGCCCATCGGTATTTAATGCAATGGCAAAAGCGGGTTCTATCGGGATAAAAAGAAGCACAAAATCTGGGCTGTCCATTTGATATAGGTCGTGATAGTTTTTTTCTCCCAGTTGTTGCACATGACGTTTTAGCGAGGCCACATGTTGCTGTAGGGCTTGTGCTTTGAGGGTTTCATCCTCTTCGCTCATATAGCGCTCATAAGCTACCAGTGACACTTTACTATCTACAATCATCTTTTTATTATCGGGCAAATGAATAACTACATCAGGTAAAACTTTACTGCCGTCTTCTCTGGTAAAACTTTGCTGTACAAAGTATTCTCTATCCTTTTCAAGGCCAGATTTTTCTAGGACACGTTCTAAGACAAGCTCTCCCCAATTACCCTGAATTTTGCTATCGCCTTTTAAGGCTTTGGTAAGATTGGTCGCCTCTTTACTCATTTGCTCATTTAGCGCGGTGAGACCTTTTATTTGCTCGCGTAAGGCGGCTGTTCTGTCTATGGCTTCTTTGTTTGTGGCGTCTACCTTTTTTTCAAAATTCTCGATTTTTTCTTTAAAGGGTTTTAAGATATGATCGAGTTTTTCGGCATTTTGTAGGGTAAATTTATTGGTCTTTTCTTCCAAAATTTTATTGGCCACCAATTCAAAATCTTTGGTAAATTTTTCTTGCAATTTTTCGAGCTCACTGCTCTTTTCACGCATCCGCTCTTCCAAATTTTCAAAGGCGACATTTCTAGCGGTGAGTTCATTTTGAAAAAAATCTTTTTCCTTACGTATATGCTCTATCTGCTCATTGCTCTCGTTTTTAACGGCTTGTAATTGGGTTTCCGCTTTCGCGAAAGCTATCTTAACCTCTTCCAATCTGGCGCGTTCATTTTGCAAACGTTCTTCCAAACTACTGCGCTGACTTTTGTTTTTGAGTTGATTAATTAGATATCCCAAGGCCGCTCCGATAAGCGCAAAAACAAGGGCAATACCAAAATATAAGAGCGTCGTACTCATAGTAAAAGACTGTTTTTTGAATGATAATTAATCGGCCTTAGTTCCAATCTTTAAGACCTTATAGTGACCCGTTGGTTTACCTTGTTAAAGATACTAAGAAGGAATAGTTTTAAGAACTCATACCCGGCTAATTCTCGATAAAAAACCGTTTTAATTGCGCATCAAAACGAATATTATCATTGGGAAACAAGGTGTCAAATATGCCTTTTTCTACCAATTGTTGAGGCGTATCCATTAAAACCTTTGAATTTTGTAAAACGACCATCTGATCACACAGTGGTAAGGCATGCTCGATATCATGAGTAGAAAATAGTATGGTCTTGGTCTTGCTTTTACTTATCTGGGTTAGCAATTTTAACAGCGCTGCTTTGTGATGCAAATCAAGATGGGTGAGAGGTTCGTCCATCAGTATAAGTGGAGTGTCTTGGGCTAAGGCTCTGGCAATAAGTACACGCTGTAATTGCCCATCACTAAGGGCATAACATTTTTTGTGTGCCAGGCTATGACAATCGGTCGAGAGCAGGGCATCTTCTATGATTTTAAGATCTAAAGGGGTCATTTTACCCAGCCAGTTGGTATAGGGTTGCCGCCCTAGAGAGACGAGCTCTGTCACGGTCAGATTTTTGGATATGTGTTGACCGGTAAGTACCACGCTCATTTTTTTGGCCAGGGCCTCTGGGGTATACGATCCAAGAAGAATATTGTCTATTAAAAGTTCTCCATCAAGTACATCCTGTAAACCCGACAGGCTGCGCAGTAGGGTCGATTTACCAGAACCATTTATACCAATCATCCCTATAAGTTGTCCTTTGTTGACTGTTAGATCAACTTGATCGAGTACGGGGGTTATGGTCCCAGAAGTCTTATAACCTACCTTGAGTTGTTTTGCCTGTAATATGATATGTGAGGGATCGCTTTGAATCAAAACATTAACTTCTTTTTTCGCACGAGTAACCAGATAACTACGGGAGCCCCTACTAGTGCTGTGATGGCGTTTATGGGTAACTTATATTCGCTAAGGGGAACTTGGGCTACCATATCGCACAAAAGCATCAGTATCGCGCCTCCCAGTAATACCGCTGGTAGTAGGATACTGTGATTGGCCGTTCTAAATACCTGTCTAATCAAATGCGGTACCGCTAGACCTATAAAAGCAATAGGGCCTGCAAAGGCTGTTATGCTGCCGGCTAGCATACTGGTCGCCAAAATAATTAGCAAACGACTTCTGAGGTAGCGCAAACCTATGGTTTTGGCATAGGTTTCTCCCAATAGCAGGGCATTAAGCGCCTTGATTGAAACCACAGCCATGATTAATCCAGCAATAAATGTAATCAATAGTATATAAATCTCTGACCAGGCTAAATCGCCAAGACTACCATAAGACCAAAAGATATATTGTTGTAGTTCTTCGGCTTTACTAAAATAGGCCAATATACTCACTACAGCAGCTGTCAAACTTCCTACCATGAGACCTATAATTAATAAGGTCATGGTGTCACGTACGCGTCTGGCTGCAGCAAGTACCATAAGCAACACCGAAAGGCTCCCAGCACTAGCCGCAAAAATAAGACCCCAGCGTCCCATGTTGTTTCCGAGGGTCCAACCCAATACAGATCCGCCCAGAATATACAGGGCAACCCCTAGACTGGCGCCACTACTAATTCCTAAGACATAAGGCCCGGCCAATGGATTTCTAAAAAGGGTCTGCATTAATAAACCTGCCACGGCAAGCCCGCTGCCGCTCACCATAGCCGTGATGGCCTTTGGCAATCTATAGTCTGTTATGATATGTTGCCAGGTCTCTTTGGAGGCCTCTCCACCTGTGATACTTTTAACAATGTCCTTAAATGGAATACCTACTGAGCCCAAAGAGAGGTTGAGAAGTAAGGCAATTAGTAAAAGCACCCCCAATACTATAAACAAACCGATATAAGAATTGCTATTTTTCAAGTGGCGTAAAAAAATAAGGGGTGTAATCAGGCAAAAGTTCGGGCTGCAAATAATACACTATGTCTTTTAAAACAAGATCGGGTCTGTTTGGAGCGAGTTCATAATAAAGCACCCCGCCATTAGCTCCTTTTTTTGAAGCAAAGGTCACCACCTTTTTATCTCGAAACGCATCAAACTGCTGGTATAAACTGTGATCTTCACTCAATCGCGAATAGCTTTGGTATTGCCCAGGAGCTACCCAATAATTGGCGTTTTTGGCTTTTTCTAAAACAACTTCTACACTTAAGGCTATGCTGCCGCTACCTTTGCTATCGGCCCAGAGATAGTCTCCTCCAGCATCAGCGATAAGTTGCGCTGGCCAGCTGTTACCGTGCGGAAGATACCAGACGTCTTTATACATAGCACCACTAAGCACAGTAGGTTTTTTAGAGGTGGCATTGGCTTTCTTTTTTATCCTTTCATACTCGTGAGCAATTTGAGTAAATAGTGAATCGGCCAAGGCTTCCTTTTGAAATAGTGCTCCAAAAAACTTGATCCATTCGGCTTTACCCAGAGGGCTGGTCTCTACCCAATCGCCATTGTACAATACAGGAATCCCAGCCTTTTCTAAGGAGTTGAGAGATTTATTTTGACCCTCAACTCCAAACCCAACCACAACGTCAGGGTCAAGGGCTATAGTAACTTCGGTATTAAGGGCCTCATTATGACCTAATTCTGAAATTTCATCAGCCTCTATCTTTTGTCTCGCCGCTGCACTTGAGATATAGTCCAAATTGGGAAACCCAATCAGGGCGTCCAATTCGTCCAGCATTTCCAGTGAAGGGATATGCGTAGTAGAGGTGACCACTATAGATGATACAGGGGTTACTATAGGTTGTTGTTGGTACTGCTTTTTTAATTCCAACTTACGCTTTCGCGAAAGCGTACTATCAATAAGCACATAGTTATAGCTTGTCTCAGATCCTGGAAAGGCCGAAGAGACTGTAATGAGCGAATAGTCTTCAAAGGATTGTATGTCAAAGCCACTGGCGTATTGGACCGTTGTAGTACCCGATGTTAAAGCTAGCTTTTTTTTAGTGCTGTCTTGTTGTTGACACCCAAAAAGGCCTCCGATAGAACAGACTAAGACAATTATATATACTGCTATTTTTCTCATTAAAGTCAAAAGTACTATTTATTCGGGGGATAGCCCTGTGTTGGATCAAATGTCTATCTTTGTTTAGAATTTTGGTTTGGGTTTGCCGCACAGGTAAGCCTGATTAAAAGGGAATTTCGTGCAAGACGAAAGCTGTTCCCGCAACTGTAAGCGATGCCTTAATAGATAAGGACTCATTAGTACTACAAGCCACTGAACAAATGTGTTTGTTTGGGAAGGTGTAATGAGATGCAAGCCAGGAGACCTGCCACAATTCATAACAAAGCTCATCATCTTCGGGTAAAAGATGATTTGATTATGAAAAAGATATTTTACTCGTATATCGTTGTGTGGTGTATGGCCACAACTGCCAGCTATGGGCAAACCAATAGGCCAACCAGGCTCAAAGAGGTGGTGCTCACAGATGTTGTTTTAAAGCAGTTTTCTCCAGCTCAAGTTGTAACTCCAATTGCAGATTCTACAGCATTGCTGTCTCCTTCGCGACTTAGTGAAACCTTGAGGTATAACAGTTTGCTTTTTGTTAGAGAAAATGGTCCTGGCGGCGTGGCTTCTCCTTCTTTTAGAGGAACCACTGCCCAACAAACTGCCGTGGTATGGAACGGGTTAAATATCAACTCTCAGCTCAACGGTCAATCTGATATGAATACACTAGGGTCTCGTAATTATGATGAAGTAATTATAAGAAGAGGTGGAGGGAGTACGATTTATGGTAGTGGAGCTGTGGGAGGCAGCATTCACCTCAATAATACCATAGATTTTAAAGATCGTTTCCAATCTCAAATAACTGCTGCTGCAGGCAGTTTTCAAACCTATGCCTTGGCGGCTCAAACCACCTATGCCACCCAAAAGTGGCATGCCGATATAGGCGTCGATCTCAATCAAAGTGCTAATGATTTTGAATACCTAAAAAGCACGCTTTCTAACCAAAATGGCGCTTTTTCTACTCTAAATATCAATACGAATTTGGGCTGGCAAGACACCAACCCAGACGCTTTATCGAAACAAAATTTCAAATTTTATCACAATAGTTTTTTATCAGACCGCGAATTCTCTCGGACCCTAACTGCACCATCCCAATCGGGGTATAGCGATGCCCAGAGTAGAAGCTTACTAGCCTATGAGCGTAAAAAAGGTCCAGCGACAACTGCTGTAAAATTGGCACATCTCTTTGAACAATTCAAATTTTTTACCAATGTGGATGCTCCCCAAAATTATACCTTAGGCAAATCGACACAATATATTGGCCAGTTGCAATATACCTATCGTTTTGAAGCGCAAAAAAGACTACAGTCTATACTAGAATACAATGCCACTCAAGCTGCTGGCACTAATATAGCGGCCTCCCAGCGACGCAACTATGCAGGCATATTGTTATGGCAGCATCAACCAGGTCCAAGATGGGGTTATACAGCTCAGCTGCGTCAGGATATCAACTCAGTGTTTGATAGCCCATTTCTACTAAGCGCGGGCACATTTTATGATCTTACTCAACAAAATGATATACCCCACAGGTTGGGATATCGCATATCGTTTAATGCATCACGGAATTTTAGGGTGCCTACTTTTAACGATTTGTATTGGCAAGGAGCTGGTGCTGTAGGAAATCTCGATCTTATGCCAGAATCGAGCTGGCAGGGCGAAATTGGTCATACGCTAAGGTATCACCAGATGAAACTACAATTTAATGGATATTTGATCAAATCAGACAATTTGATCAATTGGCAACCCAATGCAAGTGGGATCTGGCGTCCTGTTAATGTGGCTCAGGTCACCAACTATGGCCTTGAGGCTACTGCAAATATTGACTTTAGGATATTTAAACACCATTTTGATGCAGCCCTACAATATGGCTATACCCAAGCTATAAATGAAAATACCAACAACATTCTAATTTATACCCCAGAGCACAAAGCGACTTTTGGCTTGCAACATCGCTGGAAATGGGTGCGTCTCAATTTTCAACAATTAGTCGTAGGTCCTGTATATACAACCTCAGACAATACTCAATCCATAGATGGGTATTGGGTCTCCAATGTTATTGCCGCTATTGACTTGTTAAAAACGACAGCACAAACACTTTCGATTTCGCTTCAAGCGAGAAACCTATTTAATACGAATTATCAAACAATTGCCTTTAGGCCTAACCCCGGTCGCAATTTTATGTTGCAGACCACTTTTAATTTTTAATTATGAAACTATCCCACTTTGTTTACCTTTTCTTCTTTAGTATGATTATGCTAGTATCTTGTTCTAATGACGACGATGCCCTAATTCTAGTTGAGCAGGAAGAGCAAGAGCAGGAAGAGCCTGCAGATTTTAATTATGATCAAGGCTTTTTGATATCTAATGAAGGCCCTTTTAATAATGGATTTGGGAGTGTAAGTTATGTTTCTTCCGATTTGAGCACGCTTTCAAATGACATCTATCAAACCGAAAATGCCTCTGAGAATCTTGGCAATATTGTTAACTCTATAGGTTTTACCGATAATCAAGCCTATGTGGTTTCTAATGTGTCCAATAGAATTACCGTGGTAGACCGATTTAGTTTTGTTGAAACAGGTCGTATAAGCAGTGGTTTAGAAAACCCAAGATTTTTTGTAGCGCTTAATGGGAAGGGATATGTGACCAATTGGGGAGACCCATTGGTGGAGACCGATGACTATATCGCAGTAATAAATTTACGTACGCTTAACGTGGATGCAACCATACCGGTGGGAGTGGGGCCAGAAAAACTCGTACATGACGGAAATCAACTCTATGTTGCTCACAAAGGTGGCTTTGGGACTAACAATATCGTTACCGTGATCAATACAACAGATGACACGGTGGTCACTACAATTGAAGTAGGCGACGTTCCAGAAAGTATGGCCCTAGATAGCCAGGGTAGTCTTTGGGTTATTTCAAGTGGAAAACCTGCATTTACTATGGACGAGACGGGTGGGCGCCTAGTGCGTATCAATACTTCCTCCAATAGCGTGGTGTTTCAATCTGATTTTGATACGACTAGCCATCCTAGTTATTTGAATATCGACAATGATCAATTGTATTTTTATCTAAATGGAGGAATTTATGTTGGCAATGCGCTAGACTATCTCCTTCCTAGCACACCACAGCTCAATGTAGATTTCTACTACAATATGGCTGTCATAAACGGAAGACTTTTTGGGTGTAATGCCGGTGATTTCTCTGGGGCAGGAACGGTTGAGGTCTACGATCTCGCTACCAATGGTTTAGAAGCTATTCTCGATGTAGGTGTGGTGCCTGGAAATGTATACCTTAATCAATAGGTAAAATCATCGCAAAAATCCTACTAATAAAAAGGCCCTAATTAATTAGGGCTTTTTTTTGTGGATATTAGTTGTTGCCTACAATCATTCGTTGGTATAAGAGATCGGACTGATCGCTTTCCAAAACAGTGTCAAAATAAGTGGCAGTTTTGGGTTGTATTACTTGCCTGCCTAAGGCTACATCGACCGCAGCTGCAATAAATGGATCTGAGGTATCTCCCAATACTCCTAAATTAAAAGGGTCTTCTTCTAAGGCAATATCGGGTGTAAAGCCATCAAAATAATTAGTAAGCCCATTGGCATTGACGGCTTTCAGGACGAGGGGTAGCATCACATAGCGGTGATTGGGATTGGCCATAGATCTACTAAAATTAGGTTCTGGAGCATCGTATAACAAAAATGAGCCTTCAAATTTACCTCTTGTATTGGTGCCTATTTGAGTAATGTTGATATAAGGTGCCAAACCACTTAAGACGAGTTCACTTGAGGAGGCTGTATTTGAGGTAGTCAATACGATAAGTCGTGAGAGATTGAGACTATTTATAGCAGCTCCTGAGCTTATTTTATTATTAAAACGTCGCACAAATTGATTTTCAGGATTTCTATCGGCATTGTACTGCTGGGTAATAAATTCTTGTCCTTCAAATTGTCCTGTGATCATAGCACACAAATCATTGGCAGTTTCTACAGATCCGCCTCCGTTATACCGCAGATCTAAAATAAATTCTTCTACACCTTCTGCCTTAAAGTTTGAAAAGGCGGCATTGAGCTCGGGATCAAATTCATTGGTGAAACCAGTATAATGTAGATATCCAATTTTTTTGGTAGGCGTTTCAATTATCGAGGTGGAATGTACTGGATTTATAGTGAGTTCTATGTTATCTAAGGCGATAGCTTCTCCTGTAGGTGTCAAGGCAGTACCATCATAACTAGCCAGATTAATAGTAAATGTATCCTGTGCAAAAATGGCATTAAGGTCAGAAGCCGCTGTTAAATTTACACCGTCAACAGCCGTAAATAGCATACCACGGCTAACCCCAGCCGAAGCTGCAGGACTATTATTGATGACATAGCGCACCACACCAAAGCGATTATTGCTATTGTTGGGGTCTTCCAGTATAGAAAAACGCATCCCCGTACTTTTACGAACGCCTGCAAGTGCGTTTTCCAATTCGACATAGTCCGATCTGAGTATACTAAATCGGTCTATAGGAGCAATTAGGGCTTCAAAGGTTTCTTCGGGGCTATCAAAACCTCTTAAAAAGTCTAATTTTTCTTGTTTGGACTCAAAGCGATCGTTGGCCAGCGCAGGTACTTCACTTTTATACAGTGACCAATAATTAAGCCCTCTATAGATAAATTCTGAAAGTTCTAAGGTGGTGGCTGGGCGAATTTCGTCATCCCTATCTGTAGTACAGCTTACGATAGGAATGCACAACAATAGCAAAATGTAGGATTTTAGTGTCATCAAATAGTTTTTCATATAAACGCAGCTTTATCGCATTTATGGTGTTACTGATAGAGTAAGTATTTTTTTCTTAGTTGTTTAAAGGCGGTGAGATGAGGCTGCCAGCTAGCTCGGATTTCTTCAAATGAGATTCCTGATTTGATTTGAGTCTCTAATTGGGTACTTCCTGCATGAAGCGTAAAGCTATCAGTTTTAAAGAAGTTAGGTTTATCGCTATGTGCTGCATAGGCATCAATAAGCCAATTGAGATCTACCTTGTTCATATAAGGAGTTGCTCTAAGGTCCAATCCATGACACAATTTGCCATTCTCTTTAGGTGATTTGGATCCAAAATTGGGTTTTGGCGTATAGGCAAACGGATACTGATTTGAGGGCAAATGTGGCGATCCAAAAATCTGAAATTGCATTTCTGTACCCCTACCCGCATTAATGGTGGTGCCTTCAAAAAAGCCCAGGCTCGGATATAAATTAATGGCCGCATCATTTGGAAGATTAGGTGATGGTCTGGTGGGTAGAGAATATCTCATATCGTGATTCCAGTGCTTTAATGGAATGACAGTCAGGTCACAAGGCACATTAGCTTCCAACCACTGTTCTTTGTTTACCATAATTGCATATTCGCCTATGGTCATCCCATAAACCAGGGGTACAGGGTGCATGCCTAGAAAACTGCTATGTGCTGGCTCTAAGGTAGGGCCGTCTACATAATGCGCATTTGGGTTAGGACGATCCAGTACTATAAGAGGAATCCCTTTTTGTGCCGTAGCCTCCATAACATAGGTAAGGGTAGAGATATAGGTATAAAACCGGACACCTACGTCCTGAATATCAAAGACCAAAATATCTAAACCTTCTAATTGTTGTTGTGTAGGCTTTTTGTTTTTGCCATAAAGCGAAATAATAGGAAGTCCCGTCTTGGTGTCCTTGCCGTCCTTTACCTGTTCTCCTGCATCTACAGTACCCCTAAACCCGTGTTCTGGAGAGAAGACCCGAACAACATCTATATGAGCCCGTTGTAATGAATCGACCAAATGGACGCTTTGCTGCTGTTGATGGGTGGCAGTGGTAAAGATCAAACCACTCTGATTGGTTACCACACCTACTTTCTTTCCAGCCAATAACGGAAAATAGCGCGATGTTTGATTGGCTCCTACTTCAATTGGAGCTTCAGATGATACAGCGGTCATGGCCAGTTCTGTATCCTGGGCGCTATTTGTTTTCACGAAAGTGTTATTATCTGGGGTATTTCTACAAGAAATTAGCGAGAGGAGCGTTAAAAAAAAGGTATTTTTGAGCAAAAGCGAAGACATTTGAATCTGGAATATTTTATTGCAAAACGTTTAAGTAGTGGTGCATCGTATAAAAGTAGTGCATCTGCCACGATTATTAAAATAGCGATAGTCGCTATTGCGTTGGGCATGGTGATGATGTTAGTTTCTATTGCAACAGGTCTTGGTTTGCAACAAAAAATTAGAGAAAAGGTATCAGCCTTTGGAGGGGATATTTTGATCTCCAATTTTGATGGTAACAACAGTGCCGAGACCATTAATCCTATTCCAATACAACAAGATTTCTATCCTGATTTTAAAGCAGTGCCCGAGGTTACTCACATACAAGCAGTGGCTATACGTGCAGGAATTATCAGAACCGAAACCGACTTTGAGGGTGTGATGGTAAAGGGGGTTACATCCCGCTATAAGTGGTCTCAGATTGAAGATTATCTGGTTGAGGGTCGTTTTCCTGAGTTTTCGGGCCCGCTTAATAGCGAAATGATGATAAGTAGGTATCTGGCCAATAGATTGGGATTTTCTTTAGGTGATAAAGTAATTGTATATTTTATACGCGAGCAGGAAGGGAAACCTATACCGTTGCGATTGGACATAGTGGGCATATATGAGAGTGCTTATCAAGAATTTGATAAAGTCTATCTCATGACCGACCTCAGACATATTCAACGCGTCAATCGTTGGGAAAAAGATGAGGTAGGTGCTTTTGAGGTGTTTGTTGATGATTTTGACAACGTACAACAAATCAACAATCGTGTGTACGAAAACACCGGGTCTTTCTTGCGTTCTATGACCATTGCCGAACGCAACTTCTTTATTTTTGAGTGGATCAAATTATTTGATTTTAATATCCTCCTTATAATAGCAGTAATGATATTAATAGCAGGAATTAATATCATTGTAGCCCTGTTGGTACTTATACTAGAGCGCACACGTATGATAGGCATTTTAAAGGCATTGGGAAGCACCGACTGGATGGTGCGGAAAATATTTATTTATAATGCGATGTATTTGATTGGTCTAGGTCTATTTTGGGGTAATGTCATTGGTATAGGTCTAATTGCTATACAGCATTATTTTGGATTGGTAACTTTGGATCCTTCTACCTATTACGTATCTGCAGCACCTGTATATTTTAGTTGGACCTATATACTACTGCTTAATGTTGGGGTCTTTATTCTTTGCGCTTTAATGCTCTTGATACCGTCATATATCATTACTAAAATAAGTCCGATTAGATCCATCCGTTTCGAGTGATGTCTTGAGGTATTTAATAAGAAGCAGCACTTCTATTATCAAAGGCATCTCCCAATTCAGGCAAAAATGAGCGCAGCGCCATTCAGACTAAGCTTATACTAGTGGTACATGGTAACTATTAGTGCGCTGGTTTATATTGTTTGGTAGCGATATTTTGAATCATACCTCCAAAAATAAAATAGTGAAAAGGCAGCATGGCATACCAATAGAGTCTTCCAAATAAACCTCGTGGTCTAAAGGTTGCCGTTTGATGCAATACGTCGTCATCGTCTATATAAAATTCTAACCAGGCCTCTCCAGGTACACGCATTTCTGCAAAAAGTAATAATCGCGGCTCTTCTTTATTAGCGAGTAAGACCCTCCAAAAATCGAGTACGTCACCGCTGTAAATTTTATCGGGATGTGTACGCCCTCTTCTTAGTCCAACACCGCCCACAAGCTTGTCAATCTTACCGCGTATTTTCCATAGCCAATTGCCGTAATACCAACCTCTATTGCCGCCAATGGCCCAAATGTTATTAATCGCGAGCTCTCGATCTGACAATTTGCGTTTTTGATGATCTTTAAGACAACCATATTTAGGTACCTGAACATAATCGTCAAGATCAACTTTTATCCTACCGCTTACCAGGCTGTCCTTCCAGCTACTAATCACTTGATTTTGCTCAATCTTGACAAAGGCCATTTGTATAGCCTCCTCGTAAGACAACGGGTCTATATCGAGCATATTCTGTAATCGCTGATCTTTTGAGACCACCTCTACTTTCATACTGTCTACTAAGTTGAGTGCCAATTTGTAAGAGGTTGAGGTGATAAAGTACAACCAATAAGACGACAGTTTAGGACTCATGATAGGCACCGTAAAAATCCGAAGCGGTAATTGTCTCACTTTTGCATATCGCAACATCATCTCTTTGTACGATAAGACATCGGCTCCTCCAATATCGTAGGCGTTGTTATAACATTCAGATTTGCCTAAAACTCCGATTAAATATTGCATCACATTTCTAATCCCTATAGGTTGGCAGAGGGTATTAACCCACTTAGGGGTAATCATAAGTGGTAATTTTTCGCACAAATCCCGTATAATCTCAAAAGATGAGCTCCCAGAGCCCACGATGATACCTGCCCGTAATACGGTGAGCGCTGCTGTTCCTTCAGATAGGGTGCTCTCTACATTTTTACGAGACCAGAGATGTTTGCTGAGATTTTCTTCATTGGCAATACCACCTACATAGATGACTTGTTGGCATTGCGTCTCTGCCATATACGTATTAAAATGTCGGGCGGCTATTGCTTCTTTTTCATCAAAATCATCTGTCGAAGATGACATCGAATGTATCAGATAATAGGCTGCATCTATATCAGAAGGAAGCAACCCCGATCTAGGTGTGTCTAAAAAATCGACCTCTATTACCTCAATCTTTTTGCGCACAGTTTTACTCACCGACAAGCGTATCTCATCGCGTACGGCACAAATGACCTCATGCCCAGCATCCAAAAGAAGGGGCAGCAGTCTCATGCCAATATATCCATTGGCTCCTGTGAGTAAGATTTTCATAGTGTTAACAGGTCTTTAGGCGAGATCATCAATAGCAGGTAAAGCTTGATTTCCTTTTTCCTGTAAGATTTTTTTGACAAAGAGATGCACGCGTTTGTCTTTAGCTTTAGCCTCGATTTTTATAAAGTAGTTGTCTTTGTAAAAACTGTATTCTTCGGCTTTACCTTTGTATAAATTGAGTTTCCAGTAAGGAATGACTAAGGCATACGAATCTAGTAAAGCTCTAAAGCCAATGATGATTCCTTTGGGGCGCAGTTCTATATTACACTTGTTTCGGTATTTGTCTAAGGCTAAGAAATTCTGTACTTGAATACTAGCCTCAGTAATTATCAGATGCCCTAAACCTATTCCGCCTTTTTGAAAGCGCTCACGTAAAGTAAAAGGTTTGCCTACAGCCTCGTTTATTTTTCGTTTTATTTCGGGATTGTTGTAAGAAACATTAAGAAGCATTTTTTCTTTTAAAGATACGATTTTCATAAGAGAAGAGGGATTTATTACTCTCATTTTTACGCTATCTTTGCCGCTTAAAAAAGCTATATTCCCATAGCGTAGTGCAGATCATTTAAAGAAAACCATTTTATGTCCTTACAACAGACGCTTTCTTCTCATGTAATAAAAGCTATAGCCCAACTTTATAATGCCCAGCTTGAAACGGTAGAATTCCAAGCAACGCGTAAAGAGTTTGAAGGTGATATCACCGTAGTTGTATTTCCTATGTTGCGAGTTGTAAAAGGTAATCCTGTGCAAATTGGGACCGAGTTAGGAAACTATCTCGTAGCTCATGTGGCTGAAGTGACAGCCTTTAACGTTGTAAAAGGGTTTTTGAATTTGGTCATTTCTGACAGTTATTATCTCGAAACGTTTAGCACCTATTTTGGTGATACCACCTATGGTACACACCAGCCAGATGGAGATGCTGTAATGGTAGAATATTCGAGTCCAAATACCAATAAACCATTGCACTTGGGTCACGTGCGCAATGTTTTATTGGGCTATTCAGTAGCTGAAATCTTAAAAGCAGCAGGAAAGAAGGTGTATAAAACTCAGATCATCAATGATCGTGGAATACACATTTGCAAATCAATGTTGGCCTGGAAAAAGTTTGGTCAAGGTGAAACTCCTGAAAGCACAGGACTAAAAGGCGATAAACTTGTAGGTAATTACTATGTGCAATTTGATAAGGCTTATAAAGAACAGGTGGCAGAGCTCATAGCTCAAGGTCGCGATGAGGCTGAGGCCAAAAAGGAAGCTCCTTTACTTGTAGAGGCTCAACAAATGTTGCGTGCCTGGGAAGCAGGAGATCCTGAAACCGTTGCTTTGTGGAAAAAAATGAATCAATGGGTCTATGATGGTTTTGAGGTGACTTACAAAAACATCGGTGTCGATTTTGATAGTTATTACTATGAAAGCAACACCTATTTATTAGGTAAAGACAATATTTTAGAAGGCCTTGAAAAGGGTGTTTTCTATAAAAAAGATGACGGTTCTGTCTGGTGCGACCTTACTGATGAGGGGCTGGACGAAAAGTTAGTCCTGCGAGCTGATGGGACGGCTGTCTATATGACGCAGGATATCGGTACGGCCATACAACGAGTCAAAGATTTTCCCGATATCACAGGGATGATTTATACGGTAGGGAATGAGCAGGATTACCATTTTAAAGTACTTTTCCTCATCCTTAAAAAACTAGGTTATACCTGGGCAAAACACTTATTTCACTTAAGTTATGGAATGGTTGATTTGCCTTCTGGCAAAATGAAATCTAGAGAAGGGACCGTGGTTGATGCCGACGATTTGATCCAAGAAATGGCAACAACTGCTGGTGAAATTTCAGAAGAGCATGGTAAAGTAGAAGGTTATTCTGAAGCAGAAAAGGCCGAACTTTTCTCTATCATAGGATTGGGCGCACTTAAGTACTATATTTTGAAGGTAGATCCTCAAAAACGCATCCTTTTTAATCCAGAAGAGTCTGTAGATTTTCAGGGTAACACAGGGCCATATATTCAATATACCTATGCGCGTATTCGATCGATTCTCAGAAAGGCAGAAACCTTAAATATCAGCCCTAGTGTCATCACCGATTACAGTTTACACCCTAAAGAAAAGGAGTTACTTAAATGGATGCAGGAGTATCCGGCAACCGTAAAGCTTGCCGCCGAAAAGCACAGCCCCGCTATTATAGCCAATTATACCTACGATCTGGTCAAATCTTTTAATTCCTTTTTTCAAAATGTACAGATCTTAGGTGGTACTACAGCGGTAGAAAAAACAGTTAGAGTGGCTTTATGTAACCAGGTAGCCCAAGTAATCGAGAGTGCCTTTGGCTTACTAGGAATAGCGGTTCCAGAACGCATGTAGACAACTACAACTGTGTTGTTCTTGATCAAACACCGTTTAAGCAACAGCATATAGTTTTAGAGGCTAACTCGATATATTTTCTTTGAATTTTATCACCTTATTTTGACTTCAAGTCTCACTATAAGAATGGGCTTGTTTTGTACTGTTTTTTTTTATTGGGCTGATGCCATGATTCCTAGATTAAAAAAGAGTACTTTTGCACCGCCAAATTAGGCGCATTAGATAAGACACTTATGGATATTAGAAATATTGCAATTATTGC
>CAZJWI010000126.1:0-7365 GCA_964549485.1 uncultured Flavobacteriaceae bacterium | reverse complement strand
TCCAGATAGTTTCTTTGATACACTCACAAATACATATTCAATAAAAGATCATACTTGAGATTCTCAATTTTGCCCGATCACTTTGCAGGCCTCACCGGTCGTGAATCTCGCTGCGCTCGATTTATCGCTGAAGCTCTCCCTAAGGTCGTGAATCTCGCTGCGCTCGATTTATCGCTGGAGCTCTCCCTACGGTCGTGAATCTCGCTGCGCTCGATTTATCGCTGAAGCTCTCCCTACGGTCGTGAATCTCGCTGCGCTCGATTTCGCGAAAGCGTAGTTGGGGTTGGTGTGGGTGAGATTACTTTATTGTTTTCTCTTGCCGTTTTTATCAAAGTGCTTATCTAAGTAATTGATGGTGCTGTATATTGCTATGGCTAGTCCCAACAACATTATCGTAAAGTGGATAATAATAGCATAAGGAACTTGAAATAACCAGGTTAGTAGACCAGATATGAGCAGGACCCAACTATAAAAAACCAAATCTCGGGCATTACGGGTATTTGCCGCATCCCATATGTCTTGATTGGCCATCGTTCTTCGAGTTCTAAAACCGTAAAACTCATTGATTTTCTTAGGCGGTTTTAGCTTGTAATAGTAGGAAATAGCCAATAGCAGCAACCCATCAAATAGGATAACCAGGTCCAACATATAGTGCGGTTGATCCACTTAATCCAAACGTTTGATCTTAATATTTCTGTACCAAACCTTGTCACTGTGATCTTGCAATCCGATATGTCCTGTCTTATACTGGCCAAAACCTTCCCATCCATCAAATTTTGAATTGGCGATCATCTGTTCCCATTTGGTACCGTGTGTAGGGAAACTGTACATCTCTACGTCATTCATCACTACCGTACCCTTATTGTTATCGTGATCAACAGTTAACACCACCTTATTCCAAGTGCCTGCTGGTTTAGCTACCCCATCCTTGGGTGCAATCATATCGTATAAAGCTCCAGCTCTATGCGTTTTCCCCCCTCGATTTGCATCGGGGTGTTTGGCATCGTCTAATACCTGAATCTCTGGTCCTGTCTGGTAGGCTTCGGTATATTTGGGGTCTTCTTTTACTCCGTAAAATATGCCTGAATTTCCTCCTTCAGAAATTTTCCATTCTAAGGAGAGCACAAAATTGGTATAGGTGTCTTTGGTAATGATATTTTTTCCTCCTTCTTCTGAAGGTGTAAACATCATCGCATCACCATCGATGGTCCATTCTGGATACATCTGATCGGCTAAATATCCTCTAAAGTTATCGAGACTACTGCCGTCAAAAAGGATTTCCCATTCTTGGCTGTCTGATGTGGTGGTCTGTTTATCTTGAGTTTCGGCTGTAGCTACATCGGTAGTCTTAGCCGATTCTTTTTGAGATTCTTGACATGCTATTAATGCAAATGCCATTACTGCGATAAGTCCTAATTTCTTCATTTTTTCTATGGTATTATAATCCTAAAATCTTTTTTAATAAATCTTGATCAATATCGGCACCCGCAAAATCATCAAAACGTTTTTGTGTAGCCTCAATAATGTGCTGAGAAATAAATGGAGCTCCTTCGCGCGCACCTTGTTCTGGGCTTTTAACACAGCATTCCCACTCCATAACAGCCCAAACATCACAACCATACTCAGTTAATTTAGTAAAAATGGTCTTAAAATCAATTTGGCCGTCACCCGGTGATCTATACCGTCCGGCTCTATCTTGCCAATCGCTATAGCCCCCAAAACTACCGCGTTTCCCGTCTGGCTTAAATTCTGAATCCTTTACGTGAAAGGCTTTAATAAATGAATGGTAATGATCAATATATGCGATATAGTCTAATTGTTGTAGGACAAAATGGCTTGGGTCGTAGAGAATATTCACACGGGAGTGATTGCCCGTCGCTTCCAAGAATCGTTCAAAAGTGACGCCATCGTGCAAATCTTCGCCTGGGTGAATTTCGTATGCCAGATCAACGCCTTGTTCGTCATATTCATTAAGCAATGGTAACCATCTATCGGCGAGCTCTTTAAATCCTAATTCTACAAGACCAGAAGGGCGTTGTGGCCATGGATGCATCGTATGCCATAGCAGAGCCCCACTAAATGTCGCAGAAACCCCAAGACCGAGGTGATTGCTAGCTCGTGCTGCGCTTATCAATTGCTGGCGCGCCCACTGCGTTCTCTTTTTCGGATTGTTTTTGCAATGGTCTGGAGCAAAATTGTCAAACATTAAGTCATAGGCTGGATGTACCGCCACCAATTGTCCTTGAAGGTGGGTAGATAATTCGGTGATTTCCAAACCATAGCTGTTTACTTTACCTTTTAATTCGTCACAATAGGTTTTGCTCTCTCCTGCTTTTTCCAAATCTATGAGACGCGTTTCCCAAGTTGGGATTTGAATGCCTTTATAGCCAAGGTCGGAAGCCCATTGACACAGGCCATCTAAAGAGTTAAACGGCGCTTTGTCATCCATAAATTGCGCCAAAAAAACCGCGGGACCTTTTATAGTTTTCATAAATCGTTTGTTTTAGTTAGGTGCATTTAGCGCTATCCAAATATTGCCTTGCTCATGTGAATGCACCGCCTTTTCAATAAAATTCATCCCTCTCACGCCATCGGTCATTCCAGGAAATTCGGCCTTGTGATAGTCTTGCCCGCGTATAGCCTTGGCTACGCCTTTATAGATATTACCCATAGCGTCAAAAATCCCTTCCGGATGTCCTGGAGGGAGTTTGGTACCGTCTAAGGAAACTGCACTATTATAAGCATGGCCTGGTTTTAAGACACGCATCGGGCTTCCTTCTTCTAACAAATAAAGGTAGTTAGGGTTTTCCTGCTCCCATTTCAAACTCGCCTTATCACCGTAAACCGCAATAGACAAATTATTTTCTTCTCCTGTGGCTATTTGGCTTGATCGCAAAACACCTTTACAATAATCATCGAGTCGCAATAATACAGTGGCATCGATATCCATTGCATTGTCGGGGTATAAATGGTTTAAATCGGCCAAGACCTTTTGCACTTCCAATCCAGTCACAAATTCGATCATTTGATAGGCATGAACTCCTATATCGCCTAAGCAACAGCTAATTCCTGACTTATCCGGATCTAACCGCCAAGTGGTATTGCGTTGTGTCTTGTCGTGTATAAGCTCATTGATCCAACCTTGATAGTATTGGGCATCTACTTTTTGGATTTTACCCACTACACCATCGGCTATCATTTCTCGCATCTGGCGCACCATTGGATAGCCAGTATAGGTATGTGTCAACCCAAAAATGACACCTTTTTCCTTTTGAATTTGTTGTAGTTCTAGAGCTTCTTCAAGAGTCATAGTCATTGGCTTTTCACAGATGACGTGCAAACCTGCCGTCATGAGCTTTTTGGCCATAGAAAAATGCAAAAAATTGGGTGTAAGTACAGAGACCACCTGCATCCGCTCTTCTGGATCCATCGCTGTTTCACCTGCGATTAATTCTTCTATATCGGCATAGATTCTGTGGGTTGGTATGCCAATTGCTTTCGCGAAAGCGATACTTTTCTCCTTCTCTGCGTTAAAGGCACCGCCTACCAATTGATAGGCATCAAACATACTGGCGGCTACCCGATGCAGCACTCCAATTAAACTGTCGTCTCCTCCGCCGAGGACGCCCCATCTTATCTTATTACTCATAGCAAAATATCAGTTTATCTTTTGTTCTATTCTTTGTATTCAATTTTTTCTTTTTTAAAGAGGACGGCAAAAATGACAAAAACCACCAAGGCAAAAACTGCCGGAAAGATCCATACCGAATTCCAATCGTGCCCTTCGGTAAGTAGGTTTTGATCTGTGATTTTACCTGTGATATAAAACCCAATAAGCATCCCCACTCCGTAAGTAGCCAGAGTAATTAATCCTTGTGCAGCACTCTTGATTTTGGGTCCCGCTTTGCTATCGGTATAGATTTGACCTGACACAAAGAAAAAGTCATAACAAATCCCGTGAAGTGCTATACCCGTAATGACTAAGAAAAATAGATCTCCCGCGTTTCCGTATGCAAATAAAACATAGCGAATAGCCCATGCCAGCATCCCTACAAGTATGGTTTTCTTAAACCCAAATCGTTTAAAAAACAAGGGCAATAACAACATGAACACTATTTCAGAGCCTTGGCCTAAAGCAGCCCAAGCTGTAGAGTTTTCGACCCCAGATTCTGTCAAAAAAGGACTTAAATTGGTATAATAAAATGCGAGTGGGATACAAATAAGTACAGATGATATAAAGAAAACGAGAAAATTTCGATCCTTTAGAAGACCCAATGCTTCTAAACCTAAAATGTCGGCTATACTAACTTTCTCTCCTTTGGCGCTGGGCGGTGTGGCAGGTAGTGTAAAACTAAAGAGCCCTAAAATACCTGAAGCAATGGCGACCATTAGAAAGGTGTTGGCCAATAATCCTTCGGCTACACCTTGTTCTGAATCCCAACCCAAAAAACTGATTAAAATTCCTGCAATAATCCAACCTCCTGTACCCCAAACTCGAATTAGGGGAAAGTCTTTAGACGGGTCTTTCATTTGATTAAACGCTACAGAATTTACCAGGGCAAGCGTTGGCATATAGGCAATCATATAGCCCAATACATAAGGATAAAACACTCCAAATTCGGTAGACTGATACATCAAATACATCAATACGGCACCTACAAGATGAAGCACTGCCAAAATCTTTTCGGCATTAAAATAGCGATCAGCGATCAGCCCTATTATAAATGGAGCGATAATCGCGCCCCATGATTGGGTTGAGAAGGCTGCAGCAATTTCGCCATCGGCAGCATTGAGATTATTTCCCAAAAAGGTGCCTAAGGTCACAAACCAACCACCCCAAATAAAGAATTCGAGAAACATCATAAATGACAATTGAAATCTAGTCGTACTTTTCATAAGGTTGCTTATTTGATTGCGTTTGCAGCTTTAATTAGAAGTTCTCTGGTTGCTATTATTCCTTCTTTTGGATCTTCTAGATCACCTTCATATTCTACCCCGATATAGCCATTATAGCCTGCTTCTTTCACAATTTCCAACATTTTGGTGTAATCGATGGTCGTTTCATTACCATTTTCGTCAAAGGCATAGGACTTTGCAGAAACCGCTTTGGCCTGTGGCATTAGTTGGGCTACACCTTTGTATTTGTCGTACTCTTTGACACAAGGAGCGCCCCATCGCTCACCTCCTTCACGCTCTAAACAAAAGTTCCCAAAATCGGGTAAGGTGCCGCAATTATCCATACCTACATCAGCAATTACCTTGGCTAGCATTTCGGCATTGCTCGAAAAACCACCGTGATTTTCGACGATGATATTGATATTTTTTTGTTTGGCGTATAAGGCAAGTCGCTCTAAGTTTCTTGCAGATCGATACATCCACTCTCTTTTGTCGTTGTCATTTCCAAAGAGATTGACTCTAATAGAATGGCAACCCAAATACTCTGCTACATCTATCCACATACTGTGATTGGCGATGGCTCTGGCTATTTCCTTCGGATCAGAAGAGGCCAAATCACCCTCGTCATCTACCATTATGATTAAATTTTCGACACCGTATTGTTCGCTTTTCAATTTTAAGGGAACTAAGATGCGATCAAAAGCTTCTTCTAATGTAGCATACTTTTTTATCTCTGGACGGTAGAGTGTACTTACATATTCTATTCCTTCAAAACCTAACTCTTTGGCCGTTTTGGCAAAATCCATAGGGCTCATCTCTCCGGAGAGTATGGGTTCGTGCAAAGACCATTGTGCCAATGACATTTTAAAGAATGTGCCATCTTCATTTATTGTCATTTCCTTTTTTTCGGGCACGACTTCTTTGGCAGGTTTTGGATCTGATTTACAGGCAGTAAAAAGCAAGGTGCAAGCCAATAGACTTGAATAAAATAATCTCATTAGTTGTTGTTTATCGCAATTGTTTAATTGATTTTTCGAGTAATTTTTTTGTCAATAAAATGCCCTCTTTGGGATCATCTAGATTGCCTTCATACTCAACGCCAATATAACCTTTATATCCAGCGTCTGCAACGATCTGCATCATCCTAGGATAATCTATCTTTGTTTCGTTGCCATCGGCGTCAAAAGTATAAGACTTTGCCGACACTCCTTTGGCAAAAGGCATCATCTCCTGAGTGCCTAAATACATATCATATTCTAAAACACATGGTGTACTCCATCGTTCACCACCTTCTCGCTTCACACAGAAATTACCAAAATCGGGTAGCGCACCTACAAAGGGATTATCTACCTCGGTTAAAACAGCCGCTAGCTTATTACTATCGCTAGACCAACCACCGTGGTTCTCGATTATAATAGATACTCCTACGCGCTGTCCATAAGCCCCTAACTCCCTTAAACTATTGACAGCATATTGGTGCCATTTGATCGGATCTAACTCTCCAAATAAATTAGCCCTTACCGCCTTGGCACCCATTAGCCGGGCGGCATCTAACCAGTACACGTGGTTTTGAATGGCTTGCTTTCTTCTCTTTGGATCTGGGTCGGCTAGTTCGCCAGCGTGATCTACCATTACCAGCACGTTTTCAACCCCAGCTTGTTCACTTTTGATTAAAAGCGATTGAGCCAGTTTCATAATTGTCTCACGATCATTTTCTTTACCTTCTAATTGAGGATAGAGTTGGGTCACATACTCGACCCCAGAAAAGCCCAAATCTTTAGCGATATGTGCAAAATTCATAGGATCCAGACTTCCCTCTTGGAAAGGTTGATGTAACGACCACTGTGCCAACGAAAACTTAAACCGTTCTTCTTGGACGTTTGCCTCTGAAGTCGCATTTGCAGATGGTGCATTTGTTGGCTTATTTTCTTTTGACTTTGAGGATTCATTTTTGCAGGAAATACTCACAAAAAAGCAAAGCAGAATACCAAGTATACATTTTTTCATCAGCGGGTCATTTTTGAGAGCAGTACTACAACGTTTTCGCTCGGGATTAACTGTTAAATCTGCGGTTTGCCTAAGTTAGTCTTTTTTGCAATTTCTCAAAAAACAACTTAAAATTTATATATTTGATACTAACGATCACAATTATTTTTCAAAAACACAATACACAGTGAATACAGCTAACGAAAACGAATTATACGACGCTATTGTCGTTGGTTCAGGAATAAGTGGTGGATGGGCCGCCAAAGAACTTTGCGAAAATGGAATGAAGACCCTGATACTCGAACGTGGTCGTATGGTAAAGCACATAGATGACTATCCCACTATGCATTTAGATCCCTGGGATATGAAATTTAAAGGACAGCAACCCCGCGAGAAAAAGGCGCGTCAACTCAAACAGGCACGTACAGGTTATGTACATACCGCAGAGCGTGGGCACTTCTTTGTAGATGATATTGACCATCC
>CAZJWI010000125.1:0-4302 GCA_964549485.1 uncultured Flavobacteriaceae bacterium | reverse complement strand
GCCTCCTTATCATCAACCAGTCGCAAATACTCATCTTTAAAAGTCAAAATAGCCGATGGTTCTATGCCAACCACCACAGTATTGTCTGTTAACAAACTACTGATATGCGTTACAGTCTTTTGCGCAGTGAATTTGGCCTCGTGTAAAAATCCCTTAGAAATATAGGAACGACCACTATCTGCCTTTCTCACAAGTCGTACCTCATACCCTAAACGCATTAATAGCTGGTGAGCATCCCGACCTATAGTTCCATCAAGATATTCTGTAAACTCATCGATAAATAGCAGTACTTTTTGTGATTGAGTTACGGCAATATCCTTTTGAGTACGAAGGGGGCTAAATCGATTTAGGGGCGGTAGGTCTCTAGACCCCGCTACGCCCAGACTTTTCTTTACTGGTCTTGCGGTATACTTCAAAGCGCTATTATAGAACCACGGCCATACAGAAGCCGCTTTTAAAACACGCGTATTATGTGCAAAGAGTTTTGTGCGAAGACTACTGCCATTTTGTTTTTGGTATTGATATTCAAATTCGGCTTTGAGCGTAGCGACGTCTACATTACTAGGGCACTCACTGGCACAGGCCTTGCAACTTATACACAGGTCAAATACTTCCTTTAGTTCTTTATGATCAAACCGATTTGGTTTTTGAGAAGTGGTAAGGAACTCTCTTAAAGCGTTGGCGCGGGCTCTAGTGGTATCTTTTTCATTTTTTGTGGCGCGATAACTAGGACACATTACACCACCTGCGGCAGGTAACTTACGGCAGTCACCACTGCCATTACACTTTTCGGTGGCTCTTAGAATACCCATTTGATCCTCAAAATTGAAAAGGGTATCTATTTGCGGTTCTTCCCGATCTACGGTATAACGCAGTGATTGATCCATAGGCAAGGGAGAAACAATCTTGCCAGGATTAAAGATATTATCGGGATCGAAAGCATTTTTTAAAGCGGCAATACGCTGGTAGTTGGACCTACCCAACATAAATTCGATAAACTCAGATCGCACAATGCCATCGCCATGCTCGCCGCTCATAGCACCTTGATAAGACTTCACCAGTTTGGCTACAGCCGTGGTAATGGCTCGAAAATGTGAGACGTCTTCTCCTTTTTTTAAGTCTAATATAGGTCTCAAATGGAGCTCTCCTGCCCCGGCATGGGCATAATAAACGGCCTGCTGATTAAAAGAGTCCATCAAATGAGTAAAATCGCCAATAAAGGCCTCCAGATCTTCTAAGGCAACGGCTGTATCTTCAATACAGGCCACAGCCTTGCGATCTCCTATCATATTGCCCAATAATCCTAGTCCCGCCTTACGCAGGTCCATGGCCTGTTGTATTTGCTCACCTTCTAAGATAGGATGCGCATACGAGAGTTTGTTTTTATCAAAGCGCTGTACCAAAGCTTCTGCTTGTAAACGCGCTCCTTCTAAGCTGTGATCACGTACTTCAAGCATGAGTATGGCTGCGGGATCACCCTGCACAAAAAAACGATTTTTTTGTTGTTGTTTATTGTTTTTGGTACAATCCAAAATGATTTTATCCATCATTTCACAGGTATACAACTCATGTTGCATCGCGGGTACAACAGCTTGCATACACTGGGCTATAGAATGATGATGTGTGGCTACCACAACCCCGTAAGCAGGAGGCAAATCATCGAGTTGAAGGGTAATCTCTGTGGTAAAAGCCAAGGTACCCTCGCTTCCAGCGAGTAAGGCCGACAAATTAAACAATGGGCCGTCGGGAGTATAGGGTTGCTGATCTATTAAAGCATCTAAAGCGTATCCATTGTTACGTCTGTGTATCGAGGCTTTGGGGTACTGCTCGCGTATGTTGGCTTGGGCAGTAGGTGGCTTCAAAAGGCGGTCAATGGTCTTGTAAATGTCGCCTTCAGTATTGCTCAGGCTTAGTTTTTGGTGAAAGTCCTGTGGCGAAAGATCCTCAAAGATAGCCTCAGATCCGTCTGCAAGTATGGTTTTAAGCCGTACCACCTTCTGACGGGTCACCCCGTATTTGATAGAGGTAGTCCCAGACGAATTATTCCCAACCATGCCCCCAATCATGCATCGATTGGCGGTTGAGGTGTTGGGACCAAAAAACAAACCATAGGGTTTCACATAGGCATTGAGCTCGTCCCTTATAACTCCTGGACCTACAGTGATCTGTTTTTTGTCTAGATCTAGTGCTATAATTTGAGTGAAGTGTTTGGACACATCCACTATGATGCCTTCCCCTACGCATTGACCTGCTAAGGAAGTGCCTGCCGTTCTTGGTATAATCCTGGTATTATGCGCTTTCGCGAACGCGATTATTTGTTTGATATCTTCAACACTCTTGGGATAAACAACAGCCTGAGGTATAGCTCGATACACCGAAGCATCAGTCGCATATATTGCCTTGTGAAGTTTATCTGTATGTAATTCTCCCTCTAAAGAAGCCGCAAGTTGTTGAAAAGGTAGGTCCAAAATGGGTTTGACTAGTTTATGTAACCGGCTATATTATAAAAGTGTTTGAGCCATGACAAAAATACGTGATCCTGAAAGATTCGTGATCTATTTTAAAATCAGTTTTTTGGTTATTTGTTCTCGAGCTGTAGAAAATGAAATAAAATAGATGCCTTTAGCCCATTGTCCAACTCGAATGGGAGCCAATGGTGCATTTTCTAACAATTGTTTTTTATATAGCTGTTGCCCATTGATGTTTGTAATGGTAATCGTACGCAATGGGGTCTTACCATTATAGGCTATCATGACCTTATCGCTGGCAGGATTGGGGTAAAGCACAATCTCACTTTGATCTATTCCCGTATCGTGAATGCCCAGGTTTTGTTTGTCTTCAAAGGCTAGATAAAAGCGTGATAGATTTTGAGGCGAATTCATTGTAAAGCTATAATCCTGCTCTTTAAGATTCACATAAGTATCCAATTGGGTATCTATGAGATAAACGGGGACACTGGTAAGATGATCTCCTTCTATTTGAGAGAGCGACAAGCTAAGTAAGGTCTGCTCTAACTCTGAGGCTATACCCAAAGGTACGAGCGTTGACTTATCAAAACTGCCCAAGGTTTGTATGCCTAATTGATCGTAGTTTTTTGTCATCGAAAATACAGCCACACTACTTGCAACACGCTTGCTGTCGTAACCCGAATCTATACCCTCACTTGCCTGAGGGTCAAAAGCGATTAAGGCCGAGCCATGTAGCCCATAAGAGGCTTCCTCTATGTGAAGCCAGAGTCGATCTTTGGTGGCACTTTGCCGGTATTGGTCATTGTTATCGACCACTCTCATACTATTGGTAAAAAGAAGATCACTCGCCCCACCTTCTATGGCCTTAATTGCAAACCCTTGTCCAGAAGCAATATACCTGCCGGGGGCTGTGCCGCCATTGGCAGCTGCAGTACCTCCACTCAAATTCCTGATCGAAATATCATTCATAGAGTAATTGTTGCCATTGTAGCCAGGAATGCTACTGCTAGGTGTGCTTAAATGTTCCCAAAAATACACTTCATTAATCATGTCATTGGTATCAATCAAGGCATTTACATCTATAGCCGAAGCGTAGGGATTCCCAACGAGATTAAAATTATTTTTGGTAGTCCCATTGTAGTGAACGGGATAACGTATATCACCATTGTTTAAATTACCCTTTCTATAGGTCAAGGCATATGAGGCATTGCCTGCCGTTATTGATGGCTGCGGATATACAACAAGACCATTTCCTGGAATTAAAAACTCTGAAGCCGTATAATTACTTAAAAAGCTATTATCTGGCCCCATAAATATTTCGGCGCCGGCATAGGGTAAATAGGATTCCAGTACTGGATCTACCACAAAATTAGGAGAGACAACGTCAATGATTCTAAAGGCCTGATGGCTATCGTCGACACTGCCGTAAACGCCATCGCTGGTTTCTAAAGTGAGTGGGCTGCTCAAAAACATAAAGCCCAAGGGGGCTAGTACTGGTGTCTGTTTTTGTATTTGGATACGACCTGTGATACCCACCTGAGTACCCGCTGTTTTAAAGACCTGTACCAAACTACCTTGATGCGCAACGATTAAATTCCCTTCAATTTTTACACTGCCCTGTATTCTTGCATATTGATTGGCCCCAATGGTCAGGGTTGCACCTGCGGCAATTTCCAAACTACAAGCTTCTAAACTTGAAGAAGAAAGATTAAGATCACTACTTACTATAGCGCGAGTACTGGCAGTGGGCCATCCATTGTCCCAATTGCCGTTGAACCTTGATACAGCAGTACAAGGATCTATGATTTGCACGATGTAATCTTCGACCTCACCA
>CAZJWI010000124.1:0-3313 GCA_964549485.1 uncultured Flavobacteriaceae bacterium | reverse complement strand
AGTACCATTTTTTCGATTGGACAAACAAGAATACTTTCGGCTCCTGCGATTTTAAGCTCATCAATAACATCCCAAAATTGATGTTTATCAATGACAGAGTGTACACTACTCCAACCTTCTTGCGCCAGGGGTAGCACGGTAGGGCTCTTCATTCCGGGCAATACCTCAATCACTTTGTCAATTTTGTTATTTGGGACATTGAGCAATACGTATTTTGAGCGTCTGCCTTTTAGCACCGATTGAATTCTAAATTGAAGTTTATCCAACAACTGTTGTCTGTAATTGCTAATCCCTGGTGAAACTGTCAGTACGGCCTCAGAGGTTAGCATCTCTTCTACCTCTTTTAAATTGTTTTTAAATAATGTGCTCCCACTAGAAACGATATCACATATGGCATCGGCTAGTCCTATATTTGGTGCTATTTCTACAGACCCATTTATAATATGTAATTCTGCGCTTACACCTTTGCTCTTGAGATAAGTCTGTACAGTATTAGGATAGGACGTGGCTATGCGCTTGCCTTCGAGATCCTTAATAGAGGTATAAGTTTCATTTTTAGGAATTGCTAGAGATACGCGACATTTTGAAAATCCTAAGCGTTCAATCACAGCTAAATCTTCGCCTTTTTCGATGAGTGTATTTTCACCTAAAACCGCAATATCGACTACCCCGTCTCTTAAGTATTGAGGGATATCTCCATTTCGTAAATACAGCACTTCTAGCGGAAAGTTACGAGAGGTAGCCTTTAATTGATCCTTTCCGTTATCGATTGAAATACCGCAATCCTTAAGCAACTGGAGCGATTCTTGATTAAGTCGTCCTGACTTTTGAATGGCAATTCTTAATTTTTCTTTCATCTGTTTTTCTTGTGTCAGAATCGCTCAAAAAGAAAAAACCCGTTTGAGCGACTCAAACGGGTTTTTAATATATGACATAGGTACATATCAAAACAACCACGCTTAAGCGTCGGAAGTCATATGATGATGATGTACGTTTTGTTTCTTCATTGCGATTACAAATGTATTACACCTAATTGTTAAAAACAAGTGGATAACGTAAAAATAAATCTTTCTGTGCATCGAAAGTTTTACTTAGATTTGATATAGATTCTCTTGTATATTTTTGGGGAAATAATACAACTTATGAAAGGATTTTTGGGGGCATTTTTGGTGTTTACACTATGGGCTGTGGGTAGTATCTATTACCTTCATCTCAAGGAAGATACCGCTGCAACCACATCTTCGAAGACTGTGACAAAACAGCCTTCAGCTATACAAGAGAACTATAAAACGCAAACAAATAACCAGACCCCGACTAGTGATGTAATGGGTTCTGATAAGTCCTTAGACACCTTAGAACAGCGCCTTGTAAATAATTCTCAGGAAGGATCTGTAGTAAATGACACCTTAAACCAGTCTAGTACTACAAGCCCGAGTTCACCAGCCAAGGCGATAACAGATGCCCAGTTGCTTGCCGATGAAATGAAAAAGTCTATCGCTATTAGCGATACGATAGATATAGATACTAATGAGCCAGAACAAACATTAAACTCTAGTATTCATGTGGCCGATGGCCCTTCGGTATCGACTAGAATCTTTTATCCTGTGTATAATAACGCTGATTTGGTTTTAGATAAAGAAATTGTGGCATATGCCAGTGAAATAAAAGAGCTATTAAAAAAGCACCCTGAAAAAAAAGTCACTATAATAGGTCATACCGATAATATTGGGAACTCAGAGGATAATTTTAGAATAGCCTTGCGCAAATCACGCCAAGTGAAGTGGTATTTGACGGCTAGACGTGGTATTCCACGTAAATTTATTACCGCCACCTCGAGAGGTGAAGAAGAACCTATAGAAAGTAACAATAGTGCCTGGGGGCGCAAAAAGAATAACCGAATAGAAATCATCATCGACTAAGATGATATAGCTGATGAACGAAACTCAAGACACCATTGCAATTCCTGTTGCCTATCTGGAAGCATTCTTTATGATGTTTGTGGCTTTTTTGATTGGGTACATCGGCGCAAGCATGTATGCCAAATTAAAAGCAAAAAAGCGCGAAGCCGAAATTGAGGCTGAACGTCAGGACATGCAAGAAGAAATTGCTAGGCTTCGCGAAGAAAATGAGCGTATTCCAGAAGAGCAATTTCGAAAGGACAGAATGGACCAGGAATTGGAACAGGTACAATTTCAGAAAAGAGCATTTTCTGAGCGTGTATTGACCCAACAAGCCAACAACGCTACCCCAGCAATAAATTTTGAAAGAATAGGCACAGCCACGGCCGATCAAAAAGACAATTTACAAGACATCGTAGGTATAGGACCTTATACCGAAGCCAAACTCAATGATCTGGGTATTTATACCTTTGATCAAATCAGTAAATTCACCGATGAAGATATAGAGACCATCACCGAATTGATAAAGTTTTTCCCAGACCGTATTAAAAATGATCGCTGGGTCGCCAAGGCCAATGAATTAAAATACAGCGCAACTCAAAATGGAGCGAGTAGCGAAGAATCTATAAAAAAAAAGATGATGACGAGTGACGATTAGTCCAATTTGTCAAGATTTATAATCGTGCCGTCTTTTTTAAACTCCACATCCATATTTTTTCCTTTTTGTTTAAATTCTACATCGTAGAATAGCCCCTTTACAGCGTGCTCTACACGCTCTACCTCAGAAATTTCGCGATCTGCATAGCGCTCCTTAATTACTTTCCGAATCGCTTTGGGCAAATCCTTTTCGTCGATACTCGTTTCGGTTTCTATCCAAGCGCCGTTGGATCTGAAGTCGGCGCGGTATTTGACCCCATCAATTTTAAAATGTGATTCATAATTACCGTGTGAATCGGTATGCCAATCGGGATCATTCTCACCGGGATACATTTTCTGAAATGTTTTTTTAACAGCATCTGGAGCATCTTGTCCTTGCGCAGTTCCTATACCAACAAATAGGATAATAAGTATAAATAATATGGGTCTAGTCATTAATTTCATAGGTTTTTTTTAAATGAGAACGCCAGGACAAAGCCCTGGCGCATAAAGTTATTGGATCTAAACTGTTTTAGATAATTTAAACTATTAATTATTTCCTAATATCAGTGGCAGCCCACTGTCTCCTGCTCCTACTACTATCACTTTGGCATTAGGTGACTGAGACAGTTTTAAAGTGGCATCGATCCCTTTATCCTGTAAGATTTTATCGGTCAAAGAGGCGCTCAATATTTGGTTGGCATCAGCCTTACCTTGCGCTTCAATACGTACCTTCTCTGCTTCCTTTTGAGCGGTAACCAATCTAAATTCATACTCTA
>CAZJWI010000123.1:0-3282 GCA_964549485.1 uncultured Flavobacteriaceae bacterium | reverse complement strand
GTTTGGGGTGTAGATACCTATGGTTCTGTCTTTAAGAAATACCATGAGACGGGTATTTTTGATGAGAATGAAATTTACCCTTATATCACAGAAGGTATTGGAGAGGATATATTGCCTAAAAATGTAGATTTCTCAGTTATCGATGGATTTACTAAAGTGACAGACAAAGACGCTGCGGTCTATACCAGACGCCTGGCCAAGGAGGAAGGTATGTTTTTAGGGAATTCTGCAGGGTCGGCCATAAAAGGGGTCTTACAACTCAAAGAACACTTTAAACCAGAAGACGTCGTTGTGGTTCTATTTCACGATCACGGTAGTCGTTATGTTGGAAAAATGTTTAATGATGAGTGGATGAAAGAGCGTGGTTTTCTCGAAGAAAAGAAAACAACTGCCAAAGATTTGATCAAAAATCACATCGATAAGCCACTAATAACTGTCAAAACCGAAGAGTTGGTTTCACATGCCATAGAACGCATGCGTTCTTATAAGATCTCACAAATACCGGTGATTGATAACAGTGGTTTTGTAGGGAGTGTGGACGAGGCCGATCTTTTTAGAGCCTATTTGGAAAATAACGCCATAGCCGAAGTGCCTATCAAAGAAATTATGGGTAAGGCGTATCCAATTGTAGATCAACACGCTGCGATAGCAGAAGTATCCAAACTTATCACAAAAGAAAACAATGCTGTTCTGGTTGATTTAGGAGAAGGCAAACATCATATCGTTACCAAACATGATATTATTGGTGCCATATAATTCATTTTATACCCTTTAATGGTAAAAATCCCGAATCGAGTAGATTCGGGATTTCTTATTAATGCAAAACAATTACTGTTTGATCAAACGTCGTGATTGTTGTTTTTGATCTTGATCATATACTGTGAGTATATACACACCTTGATTCAAATCACTTATGGGGAAGCTAACCATATTAATGGCAGTCTCAAGGGTTTGTTGTTTTACTAATTGCCCGCTCAAAGTATAAACTTCGATACGTGTAATTGCAGTAGCATGCTCTAGTGTCACTTCACTTCGAGCTGGATTAGGATAAAGCATTAGGCTATCGACACTGCGATCTATCATCGAACTTTCTTCTTCAGATTGATCAGTAAAATCTAAGCCGTATAAAATCGCATCGATGACTTCTTGTTTTTGCGCTGGTGTCATGTCAAAACTTTCAGAGCGAGAACTAAAGGTCATTTGATATTCAAACCCTTCTCCGTTGCACTCACATTCTGGAGTATACAATCCAACGATGTATAATGTACTAGGATTAAATGTATAACCCGGAAACGTAGTGGTCAAATCCCAATTTGGTCCTGGTACGCTCGCCGCTGGAGGTAGCATACTACCAGTATTGTTTCCAAAAGCAAAAGTCGAAAAGTCTACGGCGATCCCAGTTGCACTTGTGTTTTGAGCTACCCACCAGTAGTATTCATCACAGGCCAGGGCATCATCAGAGGGGTCTATCGTATTTACAGATGCCGTGATTTGTGAAGGATTTTGTTGATTTTGAAGTGTGAAGGCGATATCCGGATCTGATAATTCAAAGACACCAATATCATCAATAGCCAAATCATTACCATCGCCATTGCCACCTTCGTCTAATACGATCTGAATTACTTGACTACTACCGCCAGCGGTAAAAGTCATCTCTACAGATTGCCAGTCACAAGGGTCGGTCTCATCAGTATTGATGATCTGCCCACCAGAAGAGGCTGTACCCGAATTCATAAATACTGTAGGTAAAATATCAAAGGTACATTGAGGGAGATTTTTAAAATTAGCGCAAAAACGGTAACGCTGTCCCTGTCTTAGCCCTGTGAGTGTTTGCTCATATATAACCGAGGTTGTGGTTTGTTGTGTCTTCCCATTAACTACCATAAACAGATCGTTGGTTGGATACAAACTACTGTCGGTACAATAGGAGTGATCTGTGACTGTAGTGCCAAAAAGACTAGCATCGTTAGTCACGTTGTATTCTCCTGGGTATACCGATGTAGACTGAGTATAGCTACTAGAGAACCCTGTGTTTCCAGCTTCAAAATTACCATTGGTTGCTAGATTTTTGCCATCACAGCAAAAGGCGCCCTCATCATTGGGTTGTTGTGTGTCATCATCTAAGGCCATACAAAAATTATCTACAGCTACGTATTTACTTCCTGCTATAACCGTTTCACTTCTAGTAATTACAATATGTGTAATATCTCCAGATAAACTTAGGGTATTAGAGTCAAAGGTAAAGGTGACGCTTTGTTTGGCATCGTCACAATTACTAGGTACCATCACTGTTCCTAATAAGTCGATTTCTTGGGGCAGACCACTAGCGCTGTATAGATTAGCATTGGTAGGTACATGAGAACTGCTTGGTGCTGTAGGATATACATATGTTCCTGGATATGCAGGATCATAAACACCATATACTCCAATTTCGGCATCGCCCCATCCGTGAAGGCAGGCAATATCAAACGAAAAGGAGTAGGTGCCTGTGTTTATAGGTACGGGCATGACCAATTGATTGAGCAAGCCTTCGCGCCAGGTACTTGTAGCTAAAACACGATTGTCAATCCATAAACTACCATAGTCGCCATCGGGTGGAGTTGGAGCACCAGAAGCGCCACCAATGGCTGAGCTTGTTTCGTCATAATAGTCGGCTTCAGAACTGCCATTCCAAATCTTATCCCAACCAGCGGCTAGGGTAATATTGTTACTTGTGTTGGTGGGTGTTCCAATCTCAAAATCACCATTGTCAAAAAAATTCCCAGGACAAAAATCATCTTGAGCCGAGGCAAGTGTGCTACTTAATAAACTGATAAGGAGTAAGCTCCAATAAATGTTGAAATTTTTCATAATATAACCATTTGTATTCCTACTCTTTTTACTAATTGGCTTTTCGGATACCGCCGTTTTTATATTCTTATGGTTATATCAATACAGTTTATGTTTTGTTACCCTCGCGCATCGACCACCTTATGGTTTGGGGCGTGATAACTGAATTAATTGGAATGGGTACATAGCGCGAACTAGCTTTTTTAAGTATACTAGCATGTATTCACAATCGGGGTGCTCTCCCTAACGGTCGTGAATTTCGCTTCGCTCGGTTTACCGCTTCGCTCTCCCGATGGTCGTGAATCTCGCTTCGCTCGGTTTACCGTTTCACTCTCCCTTCGGTCGTGAATTTCGCTTCGCTCAATTTACCGCTGCGCTCTCCCTTTGGTCGTGAACCTCGCTTCGCTCGATTTCGCGGAAGCGTTGGATGTGTTATGATGGTAGGCAATAGGG
>CAZJWI010000122.1:0-2657 GCA_964549485.1 uncultured Flavobacteriaceae bacterium | reverse complement strand
TTTATTTGGTTAAAAAAGAGCCGATGGAGGGACTCGAACCCACGACCTGCTGATTACAAATCAGCTGCTCTAGCCAGCTGAGCTACATCGGCTTTTTACTCGATTATTCTTCACAAATGAAGCATAAAAAAGTCCGCTATTTCTAACGGACTGCAAATGTAGACAATTTTAATGTCTGACAAAACTTTTTTTATTTTTTTTTCATCAAACGTGTGATCTTATTTTTTCTTTACGTTTTTTGAGGACGCGCTCTAGAGATTGCACACAAGTATCAACACCCTCTTCGAAAGATTTGGCGTTTTTTTTGACGATACATTTATCTCCCGGCACACTCAACAAAACTTCTACAATTTTATTTTCAGGCTTGTTATTGGGTTCTAGTTTTAAGAATACATCAGCATGGATGATCTTATCATAAAACTGCTCCAGTTTACTCAGTTTTTTGTGGATGAAATCTATCAATTTTACATCTGCATCAAATTGGGGAGCTTCAACGTTTACTTTCATAAGCCACTATTTTAAGGTTAGAACTATAACACCAAGCGGTGTTCTGATTACATATAGTCCGACAAGACTAAGACTTGTTGCGAGGGTGAGCCAGATTGTAAACGTTCTTTAAAGCCGAAATACTCGTATGGGTATACACTTGAGTAGAGGCAAGACTTGCGTGTCCTAAAAGCTCTTTGACTACGTTTAAATCGGCCCCCTGATTAAGCAAGTGAGTGGCAAATGAATGTCTTATCATATGCGGACTCTTTTTTAGCTTATCAGACGTTCTACTAAAATAACGATTAATAATTCTATAAACAAGAGTATCATATAATTTAACGCCCTTTTGTGTAATCAATAAGGGGCCCTGGTTGTGGGTAGAAATAATAGCATTTCTCTCCTTTACATAACGCCTTAAAGTGGTGGCCAGTGAGGGCAACAAAGGCAGTACGCGCTCTTTATTACGCTTTCCAAGTACTTTGATGGTGCGCTGTCCAAAATCAATATCCCCAATTTGAAGCCCTATCAATTCGGCGCGGCGCATGCCTGTGGCGTAAAGCAGTTCGACTACCGCCAAATCGCGTAGCCCCTCAAAACCTTCCTGCTCATGCAGCATCTCTATCACCGCAGCAACTTCTTTGGGAGAAAAAGGTACTTGCACCGTCTTGGGAGTTTTTAAGGCTTTATGTGTAGCTAGAGGCGAGGCCTGAATCGCTTTTATTTTAATTAGAAACTTATAGAAGGTTTTCAAAGAAGAAACCTTCCTATTAATAGTGTTGTTTGATATTCCCTGATCAACCAGTGCAATAATCCAGCTTCTTATTTGAGAATAGTTCACTAGCGCCAAGTCGTCTGTATCAAAGGTTGCTTTCGCGAAAGCGGAAAAAGTCTCAATATCATTTTTATAGGCCAGCAAAGTATGCTTACTATACTTTTTCTCAAGTTGAAGATATTCTAGAAAAGCGTGGATATACATTAAAAATGAACTTGTAGACGTATTTAAAAATACACAAATCTAAACAACCTTAGCGCGTTGTGTACCAAACCGACAATTAAAAACACAGAAAACCGCTGTAGTTACCAAAAGCAAACTACAGCGGTTTTTATATGGTGGAAGCGTTTGAGACTCCCTGTTAAATCCAGTCCCTTTTCAAGGACGACGGATTTAAGATATCTCTAGATATTCTCGCTATCTCTTAGGCTCTGAATATATGCAGCCTTTTGAATTTCGCGTCTTCTTACGACAGAAGGTTTCGTAAATTGCTTACGATCTCTTAATGCTCGCATCGTTCCCGTGCGATCAAATTTACGTTTAAAACGCTTCAGCGCTCTATCGATATTTTCTCCGTCTTTTACTGGTATAATTAACATAGATGTACCTCCTTTCTTTAAAAATAATTAGGGCGCAAAGATACTACTATTCTTTGCTTATACAAACCCTTTGAAAAAAAATTCTAATTTATTTTGTCGCTGGATTATAGGTCTTTCCATCGATAATCATTTTTGCGATTATTTCGCGTAAGATTTCCGAGGTGCCACCCCCTATCGGACCTAGCCTGCTATCCCTCAACATACGAGCCATTGGATATTCTTCGATATAACCATATCCTCCTAGCATCTGGAGGCAATTATTGATGACCTCATCGGCAATTTTGGTTGCGGTTAATTTAGACATAGTTGCCTCTTTAACTACATATTCACCTTTATTCAAACGATACGCCACCGAATAATTAAAGGCTTTGGACATTTCCACCTCAGCCATTTGCTCTGCTATTTTATGGCGTAGGGCTTGAAATCGATCGATGGTTTTTCCAAAAGCGGTTCGTTCTTTCATATAACCCAAAGCGTACTCTATGGCATATTCGGCACGAGCGTGAGCATTAATTCCCATGATTAGTCGCTCTGAGGCGAAATGTTGCATAATATAACCAAACCCCTTGTTCTCTTCGCCCATTAAATTGGCAGCGGGCACTTTAACATTATCAAATGCGATCTCCCCAGTATCCGAAGCGCGCCATCCGAGTTTGTCTAATTTGGTCGCAGATATACCGGGCATATCTCTGTCCAAGACAAAAATACTCATCCCCTTTCCTCCTAACTCCGGCGCCGTCTTGGCAGCAACCACAAGATAGTCTGAGTAAACCCCATTGGTTATGAAAGTTTTGGAA
>CAZJWI010000121.1:0-6532 GCA_964549485.1 uncultured Flavobacteriaceae bacterium | reverse complement strand
ACGGCTACGGTAGTAGTAACGGTAACTCCTGTTGATGATGTGATGGATGATACGGCTACCACGCCAGAGGATACCCCAGTTGATATTGATGTACTTGCCAATGATGGATTTGATCCAGGTAGTATGGTTGATGTTACTGATGTCACTGATCCTGCCAATGGAACGGTAACTATCAATCCTGATGGCACGGTAACCTATACGCCAGATCCAGACTTTAACGGAACCGATACCTTTGATTATACAGTAACGGTAACCAATCCTGATGGATCTACCACGACAGAGACGGCTACGGTAGTAGTAACGGTGCTTCCTGTCTCTATGGAAATAACTAAGACAAGTAATTACAATCCTGCAACAGGTGTGATAACTTATACTTATACGGTCGAAAATACCGGAGACGTTACCATCTTTGATGTGGACGTAATCGAAGACGCTACTGTATTTACGGGTACAGGTACACTACCTACACCTGTTTATGATGCCGGTGGATCTGACGAAGATGGAGAGGCAGACGCACAGGATTTACTACCTGGAGCATCCCTCACTTTTACTGCAGACTATATTGTAACACAAGACGATATTAACGCAGGACAAGTCGATAATCAAGCTTCAACTACTGCCGAGACCGCAACAGGAAATCCAGTAGAGGATACTGCATCTGATGATGGCGACGATACCGATGGCAATACCGAAGATGATGTGACCGAAACTATTTTACCAGTTGGTACTCTAGAAGGGCATATATATAATGACCTCAATGGAAATGGCATTCAAGACGCTGGCGAACCAGATTTAGCGGGTGTTGATGTAGAGATTACTGACGCCAACGGAAACGTACAAATAGTTACTACCGATGCCAATGGCGACTATACTGCACAAGTAATAGAAGGTGTGGCAAGCGTAGATATCGTAGATGCTACACTGCCTGCCGATAGTGTACAAACGGAAGGGACAGACCCAACTGATGTAACTGTTACTGATGGAGCTACTGTTTTTGAGGAGAATAATGGATACAATGTACCTGGAACAGTAGAGGGACACATTTATGAAGATACCAACGGCAACGGTGTGCAAGACGCTGGCGAACCCGATTTAGCAGGTATAGATGTAATCATAACCGATGCTAATGGGAATACCCAAACGGTAACTACTGATGCTAATGGAGATTATACTGCCAATGTTCCTGCGGGCGATATAACTGTAGATATTGACGAAACGACCTTACCAGTTGGAACGGTACAGACAGAAGGAACTGATCCTACTATAGTTACTGTAACTTCGGGCAATGTGTCTTTTGAAGAAGACAACGGATTTGTATTGCCAGATGGGATGTTAAATATCGAAAAGGTAAGTAGTTATAATGTAAGTACAGGAATCATAACCTACACTTACAATGTGACCAATACAGGAAATGTGACAGTATTTGACATTGAGGTTATAGAAGACGCTACTATCTTTACCGGTACTGGTAGCTTACCAGTTCCTGTATATCAATCTGGTGGTTCTGACGAAGACGGAGAAGCCGATGCCCCAGACTTAATTGCAGGTGCTAGTTTGACCTTTACAGCAGACTATGAAGTGACTCAGGCAGATATTAACGCAGGTCAAGTTGATAATCAAGCGAGTACTTCGGGTATTGATATCTCTGGAATGCCACAAACAGATATATCTGATGATGGCGATGACACCGATGGAAATACAGAAGATGATATTACCGAGACTGATGTAAGTGCAACTTCTCAGCTCACTTTCGTGAAAACATCCTCAGCCACAGGAAATAATGTAGGAGATATTATCAATTATGTATTTGAAGTAGAAAATACGGGATTAAATACGATTGATAATATTACTATAGATGATCCAACGCTTGGAATTAGTGGACTGGCGGTTACGCCGTCTAGCTTAGATCCAGGAGAGATAGGAACGGCTACGGCTCAGTACACTATCACCCAGGCTGATGTTGATGCTGGTCAGGTAATAAATTCTGCAACAGCCACAGGTCAAGATCCAAATGGAGATCCTGTAAGTGACACTTCCGATTCTGGAAACCCTGCAGATGATACTGGAGCCGGTGATGATGAAACAATTACACCTATTGATAGTAATCCTGAGCTCACTTTCGTGAAAACGTCTCAGGCCTTAGGAACAGATGTTGGAGATACCATATTGTATACCTTCACTGTAACCAATACAGGTAATGTGACCCTTACCAACGTGAGTGTTACTGATCCGCTAGTAGGGGTGAGTGATCTTCCTGTAACGCCGTCTACTCTGGCCTCTGGCGAAACAGGAGTGGCAACAGCCACATATACCATCACACAAGATGATATAGATACTGGCTTTGTCGTTAACACAGCTACCGCTAGTGGAGATGATCCAAACGGTAACCCTGTAGATGATGTTTCGGATTCTGGAAATGTTGGAGATGACACAGGTAATGATGATGATCCAACAATCACATCATTAACTCCAAGTCCAAATTTAGACCTTCAAAAAACGGGCGTTGCCGAAGATACCAATGGCAATGGCATTATTGACGCGGGTGATCAGATTACCTACACATTTGTAGTGTTTAATAATGGAAATACAACAATTACTGATATTACTATTTCTGACCCTATACTAACAGTAAGCGGAGGGCCTATCACCTTAGAGCCTGGGCAAACAGATAGTACTTCATTTACAGGTATATATACCATTACCCAAGCCGACGTTGAAAATGGAGAAGTACTTAACCAAGCAACTGCTATAGGTACAGATCCTAATGGTGATGTTGTAATTGATGTATCTGATGATCCTAATGATCCTACAGATGATGATACCGATACAGATGGCGATTTTGAAGATATCACTATAGTCGAAATTACTCCTTTACCTAACCTTGATTTGTTAAAGGTGGCCATGGTAATTGATGTAAACGCCAATGGCATTGTTGATTTAGGAGATCAAATTCAATACACATTTACAGTAACCAACACAGGAAATGTGGCCATATTTGGAATTACGATCGCAGATCCATTAGTCACTGTCGTAGGTGGACCTATAGATTTACAACCAGGAGAAAGTGATGACACTTCATTCACAGCCTTATATACCATCACACAAGATGATATAGCTAATGGGGAAGTAGTCAACACGGCTGTAGCCGAAGGTACTACTACATTTGGTGATACAGTAAGTGATACCTCTGATGATCCTTTAGATACTACCAACGTCGATGTTGATAATGATGGCGACTTTGAGGATGTCACTATAGTGACCATAGATGTAGTAGCTCCACCTGAAGAAGATGTAGCAGTACTTTATACAGGTATCTCACCTAATGGAGATGGCGAAAATGATTTCTGGGTTATTCCAGGACTTGAAAACTTCCCAAATAATACCGTACGTATTTTTAACCGTTGGGGTATTGAGGTATATGGAGTGAAGAGTTATGCTCAAGACGGCAACTTCTTTAGAGGAATTTCTGAAGGTAGAAGCACTGTGCGTCAAGACGATTTACTACCAGTGGGCACCTATTATTATTTGGTTGAGTATGTTAATGATGACAATGAAACTGTGCGCTTAGCTGGATATATTTATATAACACGATAAACGTTGACCAATCCCCGATAATACTGCTGTTATTGTCGGGGATGATTAAACAACACCCTATGAAAAATTTTTATAGTACCTTTATTCTCGCAATAAGCATTTATATTGCATCGATAACTGGAGTGAATGCGCAGCAAGATCCTCAGTATACGCAATATATGTACAACACTGTTGCCATTAATCCTGCCTATGCGGGTAATCGTGGTGTTACCAGTATTGTAGGATTGCATAGGAGTCAATGGGTAGGCCTTGAAGGCGCCCCTCGTACTCAAAGTTTAAGCATACATTCCCCCATTGGAGAAGGCAAAGTTGGCCTTGGTCTATCTATTGTGAATGATGGGCTAGGACCAGCAGATGAGACCTATATTGGAGTGGATTTTAGCTATACAGTAAACACCTCCGATGAAGGCAAACTCAGCTTCGGATTAAAAGGAGGAGGTCACATTTTAAATGTTGATTTTACCAAATTAAATTTATTAAATCCTAATGATCCGAGATTCTCTCAAAATATCGATAATAAGTTTTCGCCTATCATAGGAGCGGGAGTGTATTATCACACAAATAATTTTTATGCAGGCTTGAGCGTGCCTAACTTATTGCAGACAGATCATTTTGATGAAGGCAATAATAGTAACAGTAGCTCATTTATTGCAGAAGAGCGAATTCATTATTACGGAATATTGGGGTATACCTTCGATGTTTCTGAAGATTTGAAATTGAAACCAAGTACATTGGTAAAAATGGTAGCTGGTGCGCCCTTACAAGTTGATCTTACAGCAAATGCCTTGTTGTATGAAAAATTTCATCTGGGAGTAGCCTATCGTTGGAGCGCTGCCTTGAGTGCGCTAGTTGGATTTCAAGTGTCAGATAGTATGTTAATTGGATTAGCTTACGATAGAGAGAGTACAGATTTGGGAGATCAGGTATATAATGATGGCAGTTTTGAAGTTTTTCTCAGATTTGAACTCTTTAACCAATATGATAGAATGCTGACACCCAGGTTTTTCTAACTGGAGTTTAGTACATTTAACCAACTTATGACCAATAATAATTTTATGAAACTTGCTACACTAAAACTTACTGTACTATGCTTTTTACTGCTCAGTACGAGCATGATAGCTCAAGAGGGGAAGCTTAATAGGGCCGATAAGAAGTTTGATCAGTATGCCTATGTAGATGCACGTAAAATGTATCTCGAAATTGCCGAGGACGGCTATGCCTCTGCCGAATTATTTCAAAAATTAGGAGATTCGTATTACTTCAATGCCAAATATGAAGATGCCGAAAAATGGTATCAAAAGTTAATTAATAACTATCCTGATCAGATCAAAGCAGAATATTACTTTAGATATGCTCAGACTTTAAGAGCCTTAAAGAACTATGCCAAGGCCGATGAGATGATGCTGAAATTTGATGAAGAAACAGGAGACGATTTGCGAGCTACCTTATTTGTACAATCTCCAGATTATCTAAAACAAATAGGATATCAAAAAAGTAAATATACTATAGAAGATATTAGAAGCATTAATTCGCGTTATAGTGATTTTGCACCTACAGAATACGAAGGCAAACTCATATTTGCAACCACAAGAGATACCGGAGGTGCCAGCAAGCGTATTCACAAATGGAATAACCAGCCATTTCTGGATTTATACCAGACCACAGTAGGAGAGCAAAGCGGATCTTTTACAAAACCTACGCGTTTTTCTAACAAATTAAATTCTAAGTTTCACGAAAGTACTACTGCCTTCTCAAAAGATGGCAAGACGGTGTACTTTACGAGAAATAATTACAATCAGGGGAGTTATAAAAAGAATAAAAACGGAACCAATTTGCTTAAGATTTACAAATCGACAAAGGAGGGAGACTCTTGGTCAACGCCTGTAGAGATGCCTTTTAATAGCGATGAGTATTCTACAGCCCACCCCGCCTTGAATGCAGATAATTCACGTCTTTACTTCGCTTCTGATATGGAAGGAACAATTGGGCTTTCTGATATTTGGTATGTAGAGATTGATGAAAATGGCAATTATGGTGCGCCAAAAAATATTGGAAGACCATTCAATACAGAAGGAAGAGAAACCTTTCCCTTTGTGAGTACTAATGGTGACCTTTATTTTGCCTCCGACGGACATCCTGGACTTGGTGGTCTTGATATGTATGTAATCGCTAAAAAGAAAGATGGAAGTCAAGAACTCATCAATTTAGGTGAGCCCATTAATAGTTCTTATGACGATTTTACATTTATTGTAAACGATAGTACCAAAGTAGGATATTTTGCATCCAACCGTAAAAGAGGTATGGGTGGTGATGATATCTACAGGTTTGTACAAGAAATTATACCTTGTGAGGTTCGTATTGAAGGTGTTGTCACCGATGCAGATACTGGAGCCTTATTGCCAGGAGCAACTGTGATGCTAATGGATGCAGACAATACCTTAATTGATACTGTCGTTGTTGGTCCTGATGCCAGATATGCATTTACCCCAGAGTGTGATACACCTTATATCGTACGTGGTACTAAAGAGAAGTACACACCTTTTGAAGGCCCTATGAAAACAGCAGAGATGAGTTATAGCCATCAGTTAGATATCCCCTTAGAGCGCACAATAAAGGAGGCTGGGCCAGGTGAAGATCTTTTTGTAACGCTAGAGCTCAATCCGATCTATTTCGATTTTGACCGTTTTAACATACGACCCGATGCCGCTGCCGAACTTGCAAAAATTGTCGAGTACATGAACGAGTATCCTACCGCTGTTATAAGCGCTAGATCACATACCGATAGTAGAGGTAATGATGATTACAATATGAGTCTATCTGATAAACGTGCCAAGTCTACTGTGGCTTGGATCATTAGCAAAGGCATTTCTAGAGATCGTATTAGTGGTCAAGGTTACGGAGAATCGCAGCTTACCAATAAATGTAGTAACGGTGTTCC
>CAZJWI010000120.1:0-3840 GCA_964549485.1 uncultured Flavobacteriaceae bacterium | reverse complement strand
ATTTAGACCGTGATTTCTGGACCTATATCTCTATGGATTACTTTAAACAAAAAATCAAAAAAGGAGAGGTTGGGTCTAGTGCTATGCCACACAAAGTAAATCCTATAGATTTTGAAAATAGTGAAGGAAATCTAGGAATCGCTAATGCCATATTTGAACATCTATCGGCAAAACTGCCAGTTTCCAGGCTTCAACGTGATCTTACCGATAGTACAGTACTTAGAAATATTGGTGTACCTATAGGTCATACCATTATCGGATTACAGTCAACTTTAAAAGGGTTAAACAAGCTATTGCTTAACGACGCAAAGATCGCAGCCGATTTGGATGCAAATTGGGCCGTTGTTGCCGAAGCCATTCAAACAATACTGCGTCGTGAAGGCTACCCCAACCCCTATGAAGCCCTTAAAGCGCTAACACGTGTGAATACGGGTATTCATCAAGCTTCTATTGCAGCCTTTATCGAAACACTTGATGTTTCTGAGACTATAAAGACCGAATTAAAAGCAATTACTCCACAAAATTATACGGGTATATAAATAAACATTTAAATTAAAAAAGGCGCCTATGGCGCCTTTTTTAGTTCATATTCTTTATTGAAAATGCTTTCTTCTTAGCGTAATTTCTAGTCCCATCCAAAGCGCCACCGCCAGCATACCGTACGTCATACTTGAAGGTGGCTGCCAGGCTAACTCTTCGTCAAAAAAGGACCACGGTTCTAACTGTTGCTCTATATAAGCGCTTAGTCCTATAGAGGTCTCAAGGGAGGTCGAAGTATAAAAAGTATATCCCAACAATACAGCTACAACAATTGCAATACACAACCATCCCAATGGGCTTATAATGGGCTTATAAACCAGGCTAGGTTTCTCTGACGCCTTAGTTACCGCCTTCATCACTTGAGCCGTAAAGTCTTGCGAAGGCTGTTCTACGCCTGCTTGTTTAATGTAGTTTTCACTCCATTTGCTTAAGGCTTTCTCTTTCTCAGTGTTCATAACGCATTTTTATTTCTTGTGGCAGTTTGCCTTGCATAATAATAAACAATTTTTTTCTGATCCTATGTAATTTGACCTTAGTGTTGTTTTTTGTCAACCCTGTAATCTGCGCAATTTCTTCCAAGGATTGCTCGTGCATATAATAAAGGGTAATCAAAAATGCATCAGCCTCGGGTAAAAGTTCAATACACCGTATTATTTCTTCCCGCTCGTATTGGGCATCTATCACAGCCTCAATTTCTGGGGTGGTTGTCTTGAAAACCTCATCGTTGATCTGGTACGCCTGGTGGGTGGGCTTGTTACGCTTTCGCGAAAGCGCATCCAGACAAGCATTATAAGTGATCCGATAAAGCCAGGTACTAAATTTTGAATCTCCTTTAAAACTTTGCAATTTCTGAAAGGCTTTAAGAAAAACATCTTGAGCTATCTCCTCTGCTTCTTCTCGCTGTTTGAGCATACGCATAGACAAGGTAAAAACCAGTTGTTTATAGCGTTCTACTAAAATAGCATAGGCATTGACATCACCTTTTAAGGTCTTTTGGATGATTATGTGATCTGATGGATGGGTCATTTTTTTGTAAGACGCTTAAAGAGGTGAGGCGGTTACACCTTTAGTCCAGATTTTAACTTATTTATTTTAGAAAAAAAATTATGGTTATTCTGTAACCCCATTTGAAATAATACCGTCATAAGAGGAAAGAACAAAAACATTTCAATCTAAAAACAACAATTATGGGAGGCGAAGTATTAATTTTTATCTGTCTATTCTTAGTATTATTTGGAATTGCTTATTTGCATTATTCTACCCGAAATAAGGAGCGACTTGCCCTTATCGAAAAAGGAACCGATGCAGGCATCTTTAATCAATCACGAGAAACTCCCCCTGTTTGGAAAGTACTCGTTTTAAATCTAGCGCTTTTGCTTATGGGCATAGGCATTGGGGTGCTCCTGGCCTTGCTCATTCAGGAATCTCTTGGTTTTTACAGTGACGCCCTCTTCCCAGGTCTCATCTTTTTGATGGCAGGCACAGGGCTAATGACAGGTTTCTTTATGACCAGGAAGTACGTGAAGTAATAGCGCACTACTTATTTGATAAAGTCTAGGCCCGGGAGGTTTAGACTTTTTTTTTGAGTACATCTATTACAGCTTACATTGATGCTACTTAAACCAATAGCGCTAACATATCACTAGCCTTTTTAAAAGATCTAAACTTTTGATGCTCGATCTTATAGTCAATTTGCTCATGGATCCATGTTGTATGAAAAGGAATATGGAAAGCCGTTCCCCCTATTTCTAAAACGGGTATAATATCAGATTTTAAAGAGTTGCCAACCATTAAAAATTGCTCGGGTTTAATATCCAAATGAGCAATGAGTTTTTCATAATTTTTGGGCTGCTTATCTGACATCACTTCGATATGATGAAAATATTGTGCGAGACCCGAACGTTGTAACTTGCGCTCCTGATCTAATAAATCACCTTTTGTAGCCACTACCAATCGGATGTTCTTCTGTTTGAGATGTTGCAATACGGTTTCAATACCATCTATGAGTTCTACAGGGGCCTTAAGCATCTCTTTGCCCAACTGGATCAAAGACTGAATAACGTCAAGCCCCACAGCACCTTGGGTGATTTCTATAGCCGCTTCAATTAATGATAAGGCAAAAGGTTTTATACCATAGCCATAAAGCGAAAGATTGCGCATCTCCATTTCAAACAAACGTTTTTGACAATCTTCATAGGATATATAATCGCTCAAGAGCGCACAAAATTGATCTTCGGCATCTCTGAAGAAGGTTTCGTTAATCCACAAGGTGTCATCGGCGTCAAAGGCAATCGCTTTAATTGATTGGAGAGATAGGGGTTGATCGATCATATGATTAAAGGTACTAAAGTATCCCAGTCTTTTGGAACAAATTTGGCAAGACTTCGCAAGGGTGAATTGCTTTATCACTCTTTTATTAAAACAAACCTTCTCCTCGCTACCGGAAACAAAAAAGCATATGTTTTAAAAACATAGGCTCATAAGGGTGTTAAACTATCAATTAGCGCACCAATTTCTTGTATTTGATTCGTTTGGGCATCAAATCACCACCTAGGCGCTTTTTCTTGTTTTCTTCGTAGTCGGTAAAACTACCTTCAAAGAAATACACTTGACTATCTCCCTCAAAAGCCAAAATATGTGTACATATACGATCTAAGAACCAACGGTCGTGGCTAATGACAACTGCACAACCTGCAAAATTTTCTAAGCCTTCTTCTAAGGCGCGCAGTGTGTTGACATCAAGATCGTTGGTAGGCTCATCAAGCAATAAGACATTGCCCTCTTCTTTAAGGGTCATCGCTAGATGCAATCTGTTGCGCTCTCCTCCTGAGAGTGTGGATACCTTTTTGTTTTGTTCGCTTCCGCTAAAATTAAAACGGCTCAAATAGGCTCTAGAATTGACTTCCTTGCCTCCCATTAACACCAATTCCTGCTCATCAGAGAAATTTTGCCAAATCGTTTTCTCAGGATCAATATTACTATGACTCTGATCTACATAGGCTATCTTGGCTGTTTCTCCTACGGTGAAGGTGCCCTTGTCGGGTTGTTCTTCACCCATTATCATTTTAAAGATGGTCGTCTTTCCTGCTCCGTTTGGTCCAATAATACCTACAATTCCTGCCTGCGGAAGGTTAAAATTTAAGTCTTCGTACAACAATTTGTCTCCAAAGGCTTTACTCACACCTTTGGCCTCTATCACATTGGTACCTAGACGCGGGCCATTAGGAATATAAATCTCTAATTTCTCATCAACCTGTTTTTGATCTTGACTCAAAAGCTTGTCGTAATTTTTTAAACGTG
>CAZJWI010000119.1:0-22127 GCA_964549485.1 uncultured Flavobacteriaceae bacterium | reverse complement strand
GTTGGACATACAGTAGTTAAAGACGTTTCAGCAGACCTTAATGGAAAAGTAATTCGCATTGACCTTAGACATGGAACCGAAAAAAATAGCGGAATTACAAAAGGTTTGTTGATTGAAAACGGCTATGAGTATGTCATCAATGATACTGGAAATAAAGAACGTCTGAAATAAATATGTGCAGTAACACCGGGTATAATGTATTGCTAGTTGTAGCCTAATAACTAATTTTTATACTTAAGGCTTGCTACGATATCATACACAATAGCGTTGTAGGCATTTAATGATAAATATGGGAATAGGTAGAAAACAGTTCAATATATTATCAAATCTCGCTTTAGCTGGAATGGCTAATGACCCGTTAGATGCTGTTGTCATACATGATAATGTGTACGTAAATAAAAAACTGGGAATCCTATTCTACAAGCCTAAAAACTGGGGATTCATCGCTGTCAAAGATTTTGGGAAAATTAAAAGTGAACAAGTTATCGGAGAGGGGCTTGAAGATTCTCAAGAAGAAATATGGGCGGAGTTGGGAGCACCTATTTGTATTGCTACAAAATATTATGAGGACAAACCTGAGTATAAAGGTGTATTTTCACCTACAATTACTTTAAATATAACTCCAAAAGATGAGCTCGAACACCTAGGACATGAAACTTTCGAAGAACTTATAGGCATGTCGGCGTTTGGGACTTCAAACATTTTAAAAGAATTTGAAGTTACAAAGAAGTACGAACCTTATTTTATTAGTAATTGTAAATTTTATGAATATGATGCTCAGTACTTATTTGAACATTTTGAATTAAATGAACCGTTGAAAGTCGAATTGAAAATATTAAAAACTGAACATGACGGATTTTATTATGACTTTAATTGTCATCAATCTAAAGCTCAAAATCAACTTGCTAAGATAGAATTTGAAGAATTTAAAAAGTCAATAAAATTAATGTAGGTAACCGCCTATATCAAACGCTAAAACTCTTCAAAGCACCCACCCCTTCCATTTCAAGACCGTTGGCAACAGCTAAAGAAATTTTAAAAAGTAGCCGTCACTGTAACAACTAAGAATAACTTTAATCTCTATAAAGACCAACCATCTTTAAAATGAAAAAAGCTTCTTGGATTACAGTAGGTATTTTATCCACACTCATTGGGTTGTACCCCATCATTTACTTTATTATAGATAGGAAATTTGGACTATTAGCATCTAAATCATCCGAGCTTTTAAGTGATGCTATTTGGAATGTTGCATTTTATAGCCATATAATTCTAGGAGGGTTTGCATTACTAATTGGATGGTTACAATTTAATAGTAAATTAAGAAATAGGTATATTAAATTGCATCGAAACATTGGAAAACTCTATGTGATTTCGGTATTGATTAGTGGGTCTAGTGGTCTTTACATAGCCTACTTTGCAACAGGTGGAATCCTTAGTATTCTAGGATTCGCATCACTCGGTATTATTTGGTTAACCACTACCGTTCTAGCCTATCTAGCAATTCGAAATGGAGATATAGCTCTACACAAAAAACTAATGATTTATAGTTATGCTGCTTGCTTTGGAGCAGTAACTCTAAGAATTTGGTTGCCTACATTAATCTATTTACTTGACGGATTTACTATAGCCTATCGTATTGTTGCTTGGTTAGCCTGGGTTCCTAATTTAATAGTTGCCTATCTTATCACCAGGAAAATACCAGTTGCCCATAATGGCTAGTAGTAAATGCTTGTTGTCTATTAGCTGATTGTGAGGTTAACAAAGATTTACTGTAAACTAACTAAAGTTAGAACTAACTCAAGCGTCTACTTTAAGCAAAGAACCGTTGAGGGTTAGTATAAAAAGATCTGTAACAATAATCAAAATAGCGCATCTCTATGATAGACACTAATTCGAAAACAATGCGATTATTAGTATTAATTACAGGTTTATTATTATCTACCATATCTTATGGACAGACATCCTTAAACCAAATTGGACTTGAAGCTGGAAAATTTAAAGTAGGCTTTAAGCATTATACAGTAAATGATAGTACCAGAACCTATCGAATACACAATGATTTTAACAACCAACACATCGCAAGACCAATCCCAATAAGTATTTGGTATCCTTCTAAAGTGGAGGATAGTACTTTTGAGCAATTAACAATTCTGAGCTATTTAGAGATTTTAAAAGAAGAGGAAGAATGGAAAAATTTACCGAATTACTTTCTTTTGGATTGGTTTCCTTTTTTAAGTAATACGCCAGAAAATAAAGCTCATCTTTCTAGAAAGGTAAATGCTTATGCTAATGCAAAATCATTAGACGGAAAATTTCCAATAGTAGTTTATGCACCAAGTTACCAAGCCTCATCAATTGAAAATTTTGCGTTATTCGAGTATTTAGCTAGCCATGGTTTTGTTGTGATATCAAGTCCTTCAAGAGGAACCGATACGCGTTGGTTGGAAGGTGGAACTACAAAAGATTTGGAAACACAATCGAGAGATGTTGAGTTTCTTCTTAAAGAAATTCATAAGTACGAAAACATTGATTTGGAAAAAGTGGCTTTAATGGGATTTAGTTTTGGTGGGTTGTCAAATGCTATAACCGTTATGAAGAACAAGGCCATAGGTGCAATTGTTAGTTTGGATGGAACCGAAAGGTACAACTATCCTGTCTTGGATAAATCACCCTATTTCAATTTAAGTAAGTTTTCCATTCCTTATGTCCATTTTGCCCAAAAAGAGATTCCAAATGAAGTGCTAATTACAGACAAAATACCTGAAGAGTTGAACTACAAATTTCAACTGTATGATTCTTTGGATTATAGCAACGTGTATAGATATAGATTTCACGACCTAACACATTCTTATTTTAGTTCTTTCGGTATCTTATTCGCAAATAGAGATAGGAGGCAAGATAAAAGTGATGCTAAAATAATGGCTTCCTACAATTTGCTTTGTCTTCATGCTTTACAATTCTTAAATGCAACAATGAAAAATGATAAAAAGGCAATTGATTTTATCGAAAACAAACCTGTTGCAAACGGATTTTCTGATAGGTTGATTTCTAAACAGACGAAAAAAGCCTTTAAAAAGAAATTTACTTATAAAGACTTTAATGATTTAGCGTTCAAACAGGACTATCAAAATTTAATTCCTTTATATAACCAAACAATTGCCAATCATTCAAATCTTGAACTTAAAGAGGGAATGTTGAACACTTTAGGATTACGATTATCGTTCAATCCTAAAACAAGAGAACAGGGAGTTAATGTCTTTTTGTTGGCTTTGCATCTTTATCCAAAATCAGCCAATCTATATGACAGCTTAGCCGAAGCATATTTTTACAATCAGGATTATCAAAAAGCTATTTTGAATTACAAAAAGTCTTTAGAATTAAACCCTGAAAATCTCAATGCAATTGACCGTTTAAAACACTTAAAAGAATAAATTCATCAGGTATTAAAGGCTAGAGCCATTACAAGCAACTACTCCTCACTAAAACCGTCAAGCACACCAGTCCAAAATTTATTGGATTAAAGAAAGATAAAGGTGTTTTTTCAACCTCTCGATCTGAGTCGAATTTTACAATAACCCGTCCTTAGCTCTATCATCGGGACCCATAGCTAGGAGAACCGTTAAGAACAAAATACTGTTTGAGTGCGCTTAGCAGGAAGCTATTTGGATCTATGTGATCAAGAGCGCGCGAGTTTATTTTGTTTAGGAGCTCGTAGCGTCATGGGTGACGATAGAGGTTAAGACTAGATTTTCCCCACCACACCTCCTGGCTGCTCGCTATTTTTGATCTACCAGACCAAAAATGACCGTTCGCCCCTGTTATTGATCAATGCAAAAATGAACAAGTTGAAAAAAATAATAAGGTTGTTGTTATATAATTTAAAAGAGTAAATAGTCAACCCCATCGCACCTCCTGGCTGTTCACTATTCTTGATCTACCAGATCAATACTTGCCGTTCACCCCTTTTTTTAAGCAATGCAAAAAAGAAAGAAGGTTGAACGGAACTATAAAGTTGTTATATTATTTGAAAAAGCAAATAGTCAACCCCATCGCACCTCCTGGCTGCTCACTACTTTTGATCTAAAAGATCAGAACTTGCCGTTCACCCCTTTGGACAATGCAAAGAAGAACAAGTTGAATAAAAACGAAGCACTCCTCATTATTTCGAAAAGCCCAAACCACATATTAAAGATGTCTTTACACCTTTCAATTTTCTAAAACCATAGGGGGAGTTCCCCCTTTTTTAGGCTTTTTGAGGCATTTTTTAGGGCAAAATAGGGGGAGTTCCCCCTATTTTGGGTGGTTTTTTGTTGTTGTATTGTTAATTGACGACCTTGAGATATTATGAATTGCATTTACTATTTATTGAATGAATGAGTGAACTGCCGTTCTTAGGATTATGAGAATTTGAATTATACGTAAACCAACAAAATGTGGCACATTTGACAAAAAATGAAATCGAAAAAAGATTATAGCGAAAGGAGCGATATTGAAAAAATTCAATCTAATTGGACAAAAATAAATGGATTATTCAAACGTAAAGAATGGTCTTCAGCAATTTTAAGAGCATCTACAGCGGTTGAAATATCAGCGAATTATGTAGTAAGGCAAGAGCTGGTAAACAACAAAAATATCGAGTCTGACTTTGTTAACCATTTACTTAAATGGGCAAATGGAGTTCAAGGTAAATTTGACAAACTTCTAATCCCAATATTTAAAGGCTCTGAATTTCAACAAGAACTCAAAAAACTTAATAAAAAAGTTAAAGACATTAATAAAGAGAGAAATCTTATAGCTCATAGCGGTCAATTTAAGAAGAAAAGTACTGCGGAAAAAGTAATTAAGGAAAGTGAAATCGTGATTAATACCTTGATTAAGAAATACGACCTCGAATTCGAATTAAAGAATAAAGATGAAAACAGATAGTAAAGGAAATATATATACAGAAATTAAGAATATCCGATTGACTTACGTTAAGAGTGCAAATCGAGCACCTGATAAAGATTGGCCAGGTTCAGATGTAATTAGAATACAAGCATATCGTGATGGTACAAGTAAATCATTACATAGAGGAGCTGAAATACCAGTTGATAAAAAAGAAGACGTGATTGATATTGTAAGTGAATTGTTAAAGATTCATAAAGCATTATAATCTACTACCGTGATTGAAAAATTAACCATAGGTGAAATTAAAAATGGAATAGAATTATCCATAGAAAACGCATTCGAACTAATTGCAGATGCTCAATTACTGTTTGAAAATGAACGATTCGCAAGAAGTTATACTTTGAGCCAATTAGCTCAAGAGGAATTGGGAAAGTCAATTATGCTTTATAATTTTTATATGAACTTGAAAATGGGTGAACGTTCTGAATATGACTTTAAACTTTTTCGCAAGAACTTTCGAAATCATAAATGGAAAACTTATGAATCAATTTTCATAGACCTTGTAAAAAAAGGCATAGGAAAAACTAAATCTGAAGAATTTATGGATATTGCCCTATCTAACTTCAAGAAGATCCAGCTTAATAAATCTGGTCACTACGACAATTTAAAAAATGAATCATTATACGTATCATTGAAAGGCAGTTCTTTTCACAAACCGATTGATTTATTTACTAAAGAAAACGTAGAGAAGTTTATGAAAGAGTCGAAAGCTAAAATTGAATTTTCTAGCGAACACACCCTTAAATGGATTAGGCTAGATGAGAAACTTGGTATGGACAAAGAAGGTGTCATAGCTGAATTTAATACTAAGAATAGGTAGTAAAAACGTGCCATAACAATGACTAGAGCAACCCCTCCTTCTTACCACCTTCTGAAAGTCCTGACAGATTTCCAGTCGAGCGACCATTAATAACAAAGACTTAACCAATACATTTCCCTTAAACCAAAACCAAAGACTAAAAGCCACAATAACCTCAAAAACCAAAAAGATGAAAAATTTGCTGAGTACTCAATTACTCGTGTTGCTTTGTTTACTCGTAAATATTACATCTAAATCACAGAATTTGGGATTTGAAGATGGTAATTTTAACAATTGGAGTTTAGCATATGGAGAGAATAATCGAAAAGCTACTTTACTGTTTTTTCCAATATGCTGGAACAAAAAAATAAAGGACTTAACAAATGGTCAAAATTCGCCTGATTATCATCAGATAATGACTGCAGGTTTTGATCCTATAGTGGGCGGTACTATTCTTCCAACGGTAATAGAGGGAAATTTCTCAGCAAGAATTGGCTCGAGAGGTAGTGTTGGCAAGAAAGCATCTATTATCGAGAGAAATGTTACCATTCCTAATGACGGCGTTTTAAAAATCAATTACGCTGTGGTTATGAATGATCCAAGTCACAATAAATGTCAAAAACCATTCTTTAGTATTCGTGTGTCATCTTTGTCTGGTAGCACAATTTTTTTTGAGGAATATTACAGTAATACCAATAATTCAAAATTTAAACCCTTTGCAGGCGGTGTCTATAAGAATTGGGATTGTGAGGGAATTAAGTTAAGCAATTACAAGAATCAGAATGTAAAGGTTCAGTTTACTACCGCAGACTGTTCGCAAGGGGCTACAAGTCACGCTACTTATGTTTATCTCGACGCTTTTGGGGCTGATACACTTACCCCAGAATTTACAACTCTCAAATCAACCTACTGCGATGGTGAGAGTATAACAGCTGATGCGTCTGCCTCATTTGGAGAAACGAGTTATTTTTGGAGTATAGAAGAGAGTGATGAAAATGGAAAGCGATACCCCAGTACTGAAGTAAGTAAATGGTTTACAAATGCTGAAGCCGGATCCATCAACTTATCAAACTTATATAATGACTTAGGAGGTGTATTTAAGTGCAATACATATTACAGAATCAAATTAGCCGTCTCCAATGATTGTGTGCCTTGGAAAGCAACCACAAAACTTATTAATATTAGCTGTCCCAAAGCAAATGCAGGTCCGGATGTATGTTGTTCAAACAATTCCCTCCAAATTTTAGGTGGAAGCTTACCAAATCCTAATTATACCTATGAATGGTTTCCAAAATATGGTTTGTCTAAACCCTATGCATCTATTACAAATCTAGATTGTACTAATGAGGAAATCCGTGAACAAGGAGATTGTTTTGAATACACCTTAAAAGTTACTGATCAATACGGTTGCGAAGCAGAAGATAAAGTTAGGGTATTCTTTGAGCCCCCTAAATTTAACATCAGACAGGAAAGCGCATGTTGTGGGATAAAACTCTCTATTCAAGATGATGGATGTTACTCAAGTATAAGCTGGTCAAATGGTGAAAAAGATGTAAGATCAATAACCATAGACCAAGCAGGTACTTATTCTGTTAATTTATCTAATTCCTGTGGCGATACGCTTAAAAGTGTGACCATTACCAATGTCGATTTGATTGAAGAATTCAAAAAAATATACCCAAAGTTTATTGCAGGAGCAGCATTTACACCTAATAATGACGGTGTGAACGATGAATTGGAAATATTTCATTACGCATCTGACGCACCTCTTAAAGGGGATCCTATTGCCTATAATGCAACTGATTACGAGCTATATGTAGTTGATCGCAATGGCACAGTACATTTGGTCTCAAGCGGCACAACCTGCACAGGTTTTCGAAATGGAGAAATTAAATGGGATGGAAAGATAAATGGACAACTAGTACAAGATGGAGTATACACCTATTTTGTTAAGGTAAAAAACTGTGATTATCCCTGGATACAAGCAGATATTATAACAGGTGTAGAATTTGAATGTATCGACTGTGGATTTACATTAATTGGAGACAGACATTGCCCTGGTTTTTTTAATGGATGCAAGGAGTTTGGAGAGAAACAAATTTCATCCACTCGTCCTAGTGTAACTGTCTTTAGATAATTTAATGTAGAGAAGTTTCAAACCTATCATGTGCTAACCTTAAAATTCTCATAATTTCCGCTTAAACGCTTCCTTTGGCCCAACTATTGAGCAAATTAATGACGAATTTTAGAAAGCGATATGAAAGCAGTATTTGAGTACTTTATTAACCAACACACTTATCAACTCGCTTTGTTTATTAATCTATTTAACTTAAGCTTGAAAAACTATGTTTAAAAAATTACACTTCCTCTTATTGATGCTTTTCGCATTGCACAGCCACAGCCAATCCCAGAAAAACGATATCAAACTCACTGTTGCTGGGCTGCCGTTATTTGGATCTTCAGAAGAATTTACATCGGGTATAAATGGCTTGGTGATCAAACCGTCTATAGGCTATTTTATCACAGATAAAACCTCAATAGACCTCAACTTTGCCTATGCCACCCTCAATGACTTAAAAGTAGGCAGGGTTGACTCTTATTATAACTCTTTTGCTTTTATCCCTACTCTACGAAATCATCTGGTTAACAAAGAGAAGTTTCGGCTTTTTGCAGAGGTTGGTTTTGGATTGGGCACCATCAAATACGACGCCGATGACAGTGCACTACGCAATAGACAACATCAAGACTTAAGCGGTGGAATTTCGATACTTTCCGCAGGTGTGGGCGGTAGTTATTTTTTTAATAAGAATGTGGGGCTAGAGCTTATCATTCCCTACATCAGTACCAACAATATCACCTCAGACAATGCCAATAGGCTTTACTCTGGTATAGGCCCTACGTTTGGGTTGACGTATGTGATCAATTAAAACGAAACCCAAAAGATTTTTGATAGGCTTAAACTACCTTTTAGAAAGTAAAATAGTAAGGGGTTTTTATAAACTACGTGACAACCAAACATCTAACAGACCTAGTCGCTACTGCCATTTTGATAGCATAGTACCAACCAATTTCTTTAGATTTTAGCGCAACTTTTATTTGTTTTAAATGGCCTAAACAGAATTAAAAAAATCCTGTATCATTGTAAAAATTGACAAAATTTCACCAACAAATTTTTACCGCTGCTATTCTTATACTAGGCGACAACAACAGTACTGACTAAACGAACTCAAATTGAGTATTATTAATATATTATAACTTTAAAATTTTTAGAATGATTAAAAAAACAATGAAAATGATGACAGTGGTATTTGCTGCATCAATGCTATTAACTTCTTGTTATTCATACACTAGTGTAGTTGGAAATGGAGCTCAAGGAAACAGCCAAACCACTAAATGGAATCATTATGTGATTTACGGTCTTGCACCTGTTGGAGTATCAGACTCAAAGCAAATGGCTGATGGAGCTGAAAATTATACCGTTCACACAAGACAGTCTTTTGTTAATGGATTAGTTTCAGCTTTAACTTTTGGGATCTATACGCCCACTACAACAACTGTAACCAAATAATAGCTAACAGAGAGAGTTTGTTAAAAAGAACAAACTCTCTTTTCTCAATTTTATGAAGAAACCACTCTTTTACATCTCTTTGATAATTTCGATTATCCTTTTGCTGAACATTCTAAATATTATAATATCCGATTTTGATCGACTTACAGAATACGGTTACGGTTATTTGGTAGGTAAAGTCATTTTGTTCCTGGTTTTTGGAACAGTATTGCTATTTACAAGAAATTATAAAACCCAATCCAAAAAAGAACTTTAAAAAGTCCAGATTACGGCATGACCTGTAAGCGACACTCAATCCCACAACTATGCAACAGTACCTCTTAATCCTATATTGCTTATTTCTCACTCAGAGTAGTCTGGCACAAGATGAGGCACTCTTTGAGCGATTGCGGGCAATACACAATCGTGGTACTACTTTTTACAATATAGACGGGGTTGATTTTACGAGTGAAAATATTTCTTCAGACTTTACAGATAAACTGCTCAAAAAGGCCTATCGCAAATACAAGGTTAAAAAACAACAGCCCAAATCTCCAGACAGTCTTCTTCCATTTGAGAATTATAAAGTGATCAAAAAAGAAACTCTAGATAACGGGTTGGAGTCTGTTAGTGTCTACTACTTTGTCAAAAATCTTCAAAACAGAATTTCCATATTCTGGTTTGGTTATTACGTCAATGATCGTCCCGCTTTTGAGCGAAAAATGATCGCCCTTATCCTAAATGATAAAATACCCGATGCTTGCTTTAGCGCCTTAGATACAGAACAGGTCAACTTTGCTGGAAGAATGCTAAATCTGGGAGGCAACTGTGCGTGGATGAATATTAATAATATCCAATGCCCCTACAATGGTCAACTCAACTGGTCAATCCACCCTACCCAAGAAAGTGCAGCCCTATCGATCCAACAACAATTAAAAGCCACCAAGGCCAAAAGCGGAGGTCAGGTTATTTCTGAAGAAGAGGTACAGCTTAACTTTGAACAGGTCCCCACCGAGGCGCTCAAGGTTACCTATGACCTTACTGGAATCAACTCACTTTTGGCATCGCTCTCTGGTGGTAAACAACTAACGGTATATTACATTTCAGAAAAGGTGCGTGGCAACTATGTGAGCTGCGTCCTTAGTCATTGGAATAATGACAAGCTCAACCCTAGTGGATTGCCCGCCTTATTAGAAAAGGTGATGCAAATTTAATAGTGATAGGAATTACGTTTCCTAGTAAAAATAACAATCGCCATAGCACTATGATCCTTTACCGCAATACCAAACCAACAAGCAAGAAACTATTGCTATGCTTATTTTGTCTCATGGCTACAGCTATCTTACAGGCGCAAGAAGATCGTTCGAAGGTGACCTTCGGGTTTAAAGCTGGTGTCAATAAAAGCAGAACTACTGGCGAAGAATTAGATGGAGCATTAACAGGTTATATAGGGACTGAAGCTTATGGAGCTATCTTTGCCCGATATGCTATTTCAAATAAAGTCTCGTGGCAAATGGAGGCTCTTTTTTCTTGGACAGATAGTGTAAATTATATCGAGATACCCTTATACCTCATGGTTGATATCACACAAAAATGGACTGTAAAATCGGGAGTAAAATTTGACTACATCCCTGATTCACAAGAAAGTCTTAACCTTGTTGGTGTTGAAGTAGTTTCCCGAACTGGTTTTTCGCTTCCGATGGGGGTAGAATTTTCTATATCAAAAAGGTGGCTTGCAGAGCTTGTCTACAATATCGGCTTTACCGAACAAGCAAATGATCTATTTCTTGAAATATATAAAGCAACACGGAATACACTAAGACTAGGTGTTGGGTATAGGTTTTAACCAAAGCTTATCACAAACAGGGTACTATCTCCTAAAAAAAGTATCAAACCTCCCGTTGGTAATTTTAACCAATTTACCATTAAATGGGTGAATGTATTCAGTACTAAATGTTCCTGAAACAATATTGTTAGTCTCATCAAAATGTGTAATAGTTAATGCTCCAGTACTAGTAACATCGCTAATTACAAATGCGGAGGCACCACCTCTTCTATATAAAAAAGAATAAAATGCAAATCCAGGAATTCTATCACTAAATTCAAGAGTAAGACCTTCGGTAAGCTCCACGCCTCGAGTTCGAATAACTATATCACTTATTTCTCTATCATCCCATGATGTAGCTAGCACTAAAACAGGTCCATCACTCTGTAATTGATAGGCTACATTTGACAAGCCATTTGTGTCAACATATGATTCTGTTTCATGATTAAAAGCAAGCATCCCAGCGCCTTCATTGGTCAATTCAGGCAGCTGTTTAAATTCTCGATCTGGAGTGTCGTCTACAAAACAGCTGCCAAAGAGCAGGCAGGATAGAGTAAGGATTACTACTTTGTAATTCATAACGGTAAATTACAAATTTTGAGCCTATGTAGCCTAGCTAACTTAAAGCTAAAATCCTAACCTACTTATTTACACCCAAGATTATAGAGTACACCTGTTTGTTTGTTCCAGACTCTAGATGAGACCTACTCAATCCACTATCCACTAGCACAAGACTATCGTGATGTTGACCTTTCTATCACAAATTAAACACCACTCTACTTTAAAGAACTGACTCGGCTTTATACCTTTGTAAAGCTAACTGTGACCTAATGTGATATCAACCTATAAATCACTTTTAGGTTAGATTTGATGGGCTATAATTTTAATTTCTAGATCTATGCTAAGAAACACCCTACTGTTGTTGACTTTCTTATATGCTTCTTTGGCTTTAAGCCAAAATGCTATCTCGGTCATTGTAAAAGATGCCAAGAGCCAGGAGGTTCTTTTTGGCGCCACCGCGATGGTAGAGGGCACTACCAATGGTGCTATGACCAATGTAGACGGACTTCTAGTTATAGATAATATCCCAAATGGCGAGCAAACGCTTGTGTTTAGTTATGTGGGCTATCAACAGCTCAAGCGATCATTCACTTTTCCTTTACCTGATGACAACCCCATTGTTGTTTTTCTCGAAAAGGGAGATGGAGAGGCCTTAGAGGAGGTGATGATCTCATCTACCCGTTCTAAAAGAACGATCTACAACATCCCTACAAGGATAGAGGCAATATCCGGAGAAGAATTGGAAGAAAAAGGCAATATGAAACCCGGTGATATTAGGATGTTGCTTAACGAGAGTACTGGGATTCAGACCCAACAAACCTCAGCAACTTCTTACAATTCGAGTATTCGCATACAGGGACTGGATGGCAAATACACTCAAATTTTAAGAGATGGTTTCCCCTTGTACTCAGGATTCTCTGGTGGCTTGAGTTTGATGCAAATAGCCCCTTTAGATCTAAAGCGTGTCGAGGTAATTAAAGGCGCCTCTTCTACCCTCTATGGCGGTGGTGCCATTGCTGGTCTGGTTAATTTGATTACCAAAAAACCAAAAGAAGAGAGAGAGTTGAGTTTCATGATTAATGGAACCTCAGCTTTGGGGCTAGATGTGAGTGGTTTTTATGCTCAAAAATTTAATAAAGTAGGTACCACTGTTTTTGCTTCTTATAATGTAGGCACGCCTTACGATCCCGCAGATATTGGCTTAACGGCTATACCAGAATTTACCAGGTATACGCTCAATCCTAGGTTATTTGTAGATTTTGACAGCCAAACTTCGCTTAACGTAGGTTTCAATAGTATTCTAGAAGATCGTATTGGAGGTGATATTAACTTTATTGAAGGAGAGGGCGATGCTAGCGATGTTTTTTTTGAGAAAAACAAAACAGAACGTTTGAGCACCCAATTAGGAGTAGATCACCAGCTTAGTGACCAGGCCCAGTTGCAACTCAAAAACAGTATTAGCTTTTATGACAGAAGTATAGAAATACCCGATTTTATCTTCTCGGGCACCCAGGTTTCCTCTTTTAGTGAACTCAATTACAGCCGCAATAGCTCATCGTCAGAGTGGATCGCGGGTCTTAATCTTTGGACCGATAAATTTACCCAAGATCCTTTAAATCAAACAGCGGTGGTAGATTACAATTATGTGACTACAGGTTTGTTTTTGCAGAATACCTGGGACGCTTCAGATAGTTTTGTATTAGAATCGGGCTTGCGAGGAGATTATCAAAATGAGTTTGGCTTTTTTCTTTTACCAAGGATCTCTGCCTTATTCAAAGTAAATCCAAAGTTATCGATGCGACTAGGTGGTGGGTTGGGCTATAAGACTCCTACGGTCTTTACAGAAGATGCAGAGCGTATTCAATTTAGAAATGTACTGCCTATAGATGTGTCTAATACTGTGGCAGAAGAGAGCATAGGAGGTAATTTTGATATCAATTACAATACCCCGCTATCTGATCAAATGTCATTTAGTATCAACACCTTGTTCTTTTACACCCAAATAACAGACCCGCTCATTCTTGTGCCTCTACAAAGCGGGGCCTTTCAATTTGAGCAGCCCGATGGTATGATTGACACCAAGGGTATAGAGACCAATATCAAACTATCCTATGGAGATCTCGCTCTTTTTGTTGGCTATACGCTAGCCGATGTTAACCAACGTATCAATGAGACCACTTCTCCCTTTCCCTTAGTTTCTACCCATCGTTTAAATAATGTGCTGATGTACGAGGTTGAAGAAAAATGGAAATTAGGATTAGAAGCCTATTACTTTAGCCCTCAAGAATTAAATGATGGCAGCACTGGGAGACAATATTGGCTTTTTGGCTTTATGGCCGAAAAATTATGGGAGAACTTTTCGATTTTTATCAATTTTGAAAATTTTGGTGATACCCGTCAAACGGGCTTTGACACCATATTTACGGGCACTGTTGCCAATCCCGAATTTAGAGATATCTATGCCCCAGTAGATGGTTTTGTAGTTAATGGTGGGTTTAAGATAAAACTATAATCAATTCCTATTGAGCCAGGTGATTGATAGCTATTCTAAACCTAAGGTTTGCCATTATTGATTCGTAATAGCTCAACATTCTAATCGCAATGCTGGGCTGCTTTGGCTATGTTTAATATTAAATACTTCGAGAGCCCGCTTTCGCGAAAAGCAAAACTATCCCAGAATACTTTTTCTTCTATAAGAATTGCAAGAGTCAGTACACCATACTAGCTTTAGGATACTTAATCTATAATTTATTAGAGATGCTTCTCTTTAAGTATCGCTACGTTAATTGCGGCCTACTCGCTATAAATTGCGTATATTAATAAGAGTAAAACGTCGCTGCCTTATGGCCAAAAGCATCTTTTTCAAACAGCTGTATACATCTACAACCGCAAAGCCCTTATCGCGCAATAAAGTGGTAGTTTTTATTGTGTTGCTTGTCTTTGGGCTGGCGGTATTACAGGATTATATTTTTAGCGAGCTAAAGCAAACGGGCTTTTATCTCTCAGAATCCTTATTGTACAATACCTTTTGGGTGTTTTTTGTACCCTTTTCGATGCTCTTGTACAGGCTACATAGGCATCTGCTCAAAAAACCGCTGTGGCAGCGTTATCTTTTGGGCCTATTTGCCGGGGTGGGCCAAAGTTTTGTACACATCATCGTATTTGCTAGCTTTTTTGTAGTTATAAGTAATTTCATTTACCATCCTTCGCATCGTTTCAAGCCCATTTTAATCACGGTGTTTGCACAGCAGTGGTATATTGCTTTGCTGTGGTATGTGGTGTCGCCTTTTGTTATTGATGGCTTTAAGAAAAAATCCCAGCTCACCCAGACAACATCCAGACAGATCACTACCAAACAAGGCGCACGTAGTCTAAAAATTGCATTCTCAGATATTATTGCTATTACCGTAGACAAACCATATACCGTCATCTGGACCTTAGATCACAAATTGCTAGACAATCGCAGTCTTAAATCTTTTGAAACACTTCTTGACCCTGTCTGCTTTAAGCGGGTTCATAGATCGGTGATTGTTAAAGATGATGCGATTAAGAGTTTAACTTCACGCAAAAATGGTGATTATGATGCCCTGCTTACAAATGGACAACATATCCGCCTAAGTAGACACTACCGTGCTAACTGGAGCCACCTACTCCACTAAGGAAGTAGTTTACTCCACTTAGTATATTGGGCTTAGATACCAACCTTCTGCGACCTACTGGCTTTTTACTTTTGACCTAAAAGCCAGTCTTATGCTAAGATATATCTATTTCGGTTTACTGCTATTGTGTGCCCCATTGTGTATAAAATGTCAAGGGCAAATCCCTTCAGCATCTACTCAAGAACTTTCTTCAGATTTTGACAAAAACCCACCTTTCTTTTACAAGATGCCCTCCAGGCTAAGCGCCAAAGACAGCAGCCCAAATTTTCACGAAAGTGGTCAACAAATCCTGCTTACGGGCCGCGTACTTCAAAATGATGGCCTTACTCCTGCTGCCAATGTGATTTTGTATTACTATCAAACCAATACTGACGGTATTTATCCTGTTGATGCCTCACAACCGCGCAATATGCCCAAAAATGCTTTGGGGCAATCTCATGGATATATCAGAGGTTGGGTAAAGAGTGACGCCAACGGACGCTATGCGATATATACACTCATGCCCGGAAGCTACCCTTCCCGAAATGAAGCTGCTCATATTCACTTAACGGTTAAGGACCCCCTGTTAAAGGCGCCTTATTATATCGACGATTTTGTATTTGACAATGATCCCCTACTTACTTCTAGTCGAAGAAAAAAGTTAGAAAATAGAGGTGGCAGTGGGGTAGTAAGATTTGTAAAAGATCAAAACCTTTTGGTGGGAGAGCGCGATATTATTTTGGGACTTAACATTCCCAACTATCCAACACCCCAAAAAAAAGGGGCCACTTCGGGCAAGGCTATTGGTGAAGATGTACTTTCGTTTACGCCTTATCACGCTTATGGTCCCGATCAAAATACCTACACCTGTCCCATTTGCAAATATGGTTGGTATCAAGGTATTCTATACTTTGTGGGTAATCATCCCAACTGGGATCATATAGAGGCTTGGCTAGCTTTTTTAGAGAAGGAAAGTCAAAAGCGCACTAAGTACTTAAAGGTATATTTTGTGTACGGTAACAGTAATGACTTTGATCATGACGCTCGTAGGCGAAAACTTGAGGCCTTGGGTGACAAGCTAAATCTAAAGGAACTAGCCCTCACCTTTGTGCCCTCGTTTGACGATCATAAATCCGAAATAAACTACAATCAGATCAATCCCGAAGTCCAAAACACTTTTGTGATTTATAAAAGAAGTAGGATAGTGGCCAAATTTGTCAACCTGGAGCCAAATCTTTCACATTTTGATACCCTGTCGCAAACCTTAGACCGTAACAAAAGCCCTTATTTTAGATTCCCAAAAGTTCAGAATTCTAATTAGGTTGTTAAGGAATACTGATCGCACCTTTTCTGTTGATACATACTTCTGTCTACAACACATTTTTAAAAGCGCCTCCTTGAATCTTACAATCAAGGTTTAGAACTCACGCATATAAGCCTAAAGGCTTACTCCAGGCAGCTCAAAATATTCACCTATTGCCACAAATGAGTATTTAGACACTCGAGATAGTGTGGGGCAAATGTTTGATAAATTTTTGTCTTACAGCGATATAAGGTTAATTAAGAAAATTCTTACATGTATTTTGATTGCTCACCCAAACTGATCGCGATCTCATATGCGATAATTATTAACTCTATCGCCTATTTCTCTTAAAGAAATCTAAAAATTACCATAAAGCAGTACTAATATTACGGGAAAACCGTAATACTATATCATCGGTATTTTATTACTTTACATAGAACAGAAAAAAGAATCCTTTTGTAAGCCAATTTCCTGTTTCATTTTATTTAAAAGATGCCCTGAGTATCTGAAAAAGAAAATTGATCCCGAAAATAGTTAGACCTGCTATAGTCCCTATTTTCCTAAAAAGAAAAGTCTATGTTAACCAAAAACCAAATCTGTATTTGCCTCGATGCCGAACATGATATGCGGTATTACAATCTGATCAAAGACTGGGAAGCAAATGACGCTTTTTCATGTCAATTTATTAAAACCTACGACCTCAATAATCAAGCGGGCTTTCAATCTGATAAGCTCATCAAACAAGAGGTAAGACAGCGTATGAAAGATGCCAGCGCATTGCTTGTTGTTATTGGAGAAGACACGCGCAATCTGTTTAAATATATCCGTTTTGAATTGGAATATGCCATAACGCACAATATTCCCATTATTGGAGTCAATACCAATGGGCATCGCAAGATCGATCAGAATTGTCCACCAATTTTAAAGAACCAATTGGCCGTATATGTACCGTTTAGCTTGCGCTCTATTGGTAAGGCACTAACCAACTGGCCCAAAACGCATCGCGAATACATTAGAAAAAATATGAAGGGACCGTATCACTATGCCGATTACGTCTACGAATATCATTAAACACTAAGATCTAGGACTCCATTTTTTTCTGTTAAGCAGGCAGATGGTCAAGACGTTGACATGGAGTCCCACATAATCCGACACATCCTTCCTCTAGTGACTCCCCCACGCTAATGAGGAAGGTGTTAGGATAAACCTACTAACTATGATTTAGAATAGCTTTTCCCCCGACTTGAAAACTGAATATCTTTTTAACACTAATACGATTAAGTTTTCATCATGAAATAGCCCTCCTTGTGAGGGCTATTTTTTTGAGAGAGAGAGACAGCTAGCAACTTCTTAAGATTGGATCGAGTCACTCTAAAACAAAAAGCAACCGTATCTTCGTGTAAAACATGATTTTATGAAAAAGACCTATGCCATTGCTAATTTTTTATCGGTTGTACTAGTACTGGTAGTCAATGGACTATCACAATCACAACGATGGAATGATACTACCATAGGAGAGCGCAGTGATCAATACGACAATTTGTTTACTCCTGCAGGGTATGCCTTTGCCATATGGGGACTTATCTTTTTAATGCTGGTAGGCTACGCACTTTTTCAAATACGTCGTGCCTTTTTTAGCGACAAACCTACCCCAAGTATCCAGCAAACAGGATGGTGGTTTGTCATAGCCAACCTGGCCAATGCTGCTTGGGTAGTTGCATTTACCTATGATTATATCGGTATTTCACAACTTATTATGCTGGTAATCCTCATAAGTTTATTGATGATCGTCAAACGTACCAATATGGAACGGTGGGATGCGCCTATAGAAGTTATCGCCTTTGTGTGGTGGCCTATTTGTATCTATGCAGGCTGGATTACCGTTGCCACCATTGCCAATTTTTCGGCCTATTTTACTTCCTTAGGATTTGACGGAGGTCCTTTGTCTGAAACTACCTGGACACTGCTCATGATTGTTGTAGCTACAGCGGTTAATCTGTTTATGATTTTCTCGCGTAATATGCGTGAATTTGCCGCCGTGGGTATATGGGCCTTGGTCGCTATTTATGTACGGCATAGTGAGCGTATAGACAGCATCGCATACACCGCACTTGGCGCAGCCCTTGTTTTGACAATAGCTGCTTTGTACCACGGCTATCAAAATCGCGCCACCGCGCCACATCTCAAACTTAAAGAACGTTTAGGTAAGTCATAGTCTTTTCTTGTCAAAAAGTTTGTTAGCCTAACACACTCTAACAATTTACTGTAGACAGTTTGTATATTGCACGGGTCTATAAGTCTATTTAGTAGTATATTACACTTCAGTGATGAAAAAAATTGTCTCTCTAATACCCCTATTCGGAGCCCTACTGATAGGCATTTCGTATATGGGTATATATGTATATTATATCCACTTTAATATTCGGATCAATAATTATTTAGGCATTTCTGAAATTCTGACTCTTTTTTTATCAGACTTAGTAATAATGAGTACACTTATAAGTGTAGGACTGATACTCAATTTTATCTTTAGCACAGACAAGGAATATGCCACCTTAATTCGAGATCTACCTCAACTTCCACTTACCGCAACAAAATTAGACAGACTTAAAGAGTTTCTCAATATTGTAAAGGATACCTTTTGGTTTATAATCCCCCTTAATTTGCTTGCGATTGCCTCTTATATTTGGGGCTTTTGGAGACCCTCAATTATAATTGTTTCGGTTATATGCATAGATCTATTTATCATTATCCTATATTTCTATCACGAATTTAATTTTTTGTACTATTCGCGCACCAAAAAAAACATTGCCCCTGTTTATAAGTATGCACTCTTAATTTTTCTGATCTTATTTTTACTTACTGCTGGAAAGTCATTTGTCAAAGTTCATCGCCTTAATTATTACCAGTCTTTATCTCATTCGTTTTTTTACAAAGAACGATATATTCAGACAGATAACACTTTAAAGCTTGTGGGTATGACAGAGAACTATCTCTTTGTATATAATATGAAGACAAAAGAATCGAAGGTATTTGAGAGAGCCTACATCTCATATTACAAAATAAAAGACTTGGATGAATAAGCTGGCATTATCTATAACATGTCTGCCTATATTTCTTCTTCCATAAGTCACACCCGAGCATTATCTTTGCATAAAATCCTATTTAGGTGTCAAAAACCATAGTTTCGACTGCTCTTGCACAGTCTCTGCAATTACAGAAACTGGGGGATGCTATTGCCCAGTCTCATCAGCATATTCACGCCCAAGGCCTTATCGGTTCTGCCTTGTCTTTTGCCGTGAGTGACGCTTACGCCAAAAGTGATACGCCCATTCTACTGATTCTCAACGACAAAGAAGAAGCGGCTTACTACCTCAATGATCTCGAACAGTTGCGCAAAGAGGCCAATGTGCTTTTCTACCCTGGCAGTTATCGAAGACCTTACCAAATTGAAGAGACCGACAATGCCAACATACTCTTGCGGGCCGAAGTGCTTAACCGTATCAACAGCCGTCGCAAGGCTGCGCTAATTGTCACCTATCCCGATGCGCTTTTTGAAAAAGTTGTCACACGCAAAGAACTAGATAGACAAACCCTTAAAGTGGCGGTAAATGATAAATTATCCTTAGATTTTGTCAATGAAGTCCTCTTTGAATACAAATTTAAACGTGTCGACTTTGTTACAGAACCAGGCGAATTTTCGGTACGCGGTGGTATTGTAGATGTCTTTTCCTTTAGTCATGATGAGCCCTATCGCATCGAGTTTTTTGGAGACGAGGTAGATAGTATTCGCACCTTTGATGTAGCCACCCAGCTTTCTCTGGCTCAAACCAAGAAAATCGCTATCATGCCCAATGTCGAGAATAAGGCACTGGATGAAAAACGAGATAATTTTCTGAACTATATCGCTAAAAATACTGTGGTCTTTATCAAAAATCGATCGCTGTTTTACGATCGGATAGACCGCAATTTCGCGAAAGCGGAAGAAGCCTTTGAGACGCTCTCAAAAGACATCAAACACGCCTCTCCAAAAGAGCTTTTTTGTACAGCCAAGATGCTCAAAGATACCTTGACGGCTTTTCAAACGGTAGATCTTGCCGCCGCCGATGCCGAGATCGACATTGATACGCTTGTGCGCTTTAATCAGCAACCTCAGCCTTCTTTTAATAAACAGTTTGACCTATTAATTGAGCATCTCAATCAAAATACAGAGAAAGGCATACGCAATATTATTTGTTGTGTAAGTGAGCAACAAGCCCAGCGTTTTCACGATATTTTTGACGATGCCGATGCCAATGTACGCGCTTATGAAACTGTGGTTTTATCGCTCTATCAAGGCTTTGTTGATACCGATTTAAAACTGGCTGTCTATACCGATCATCAGATTTTTGAACGCTATCACAAGTTCAATCTTAAAAATGGCTATGCCAAAAAGCAAGCCATTACGCTTAAAGAACTCACCAATCTCAACGTAGGTGATTATGTCACTCATATCGATCATGGAATAGGAAAGTTTGGAGGGCTCCAAAAAATTGAAGTTGAAGGCAAAAAACAGGAAGCGATCAAACTCATCTATGGCGAGCGTGATATTTTGTATCTAAGTATACATTCATTACATAAAATCACCAAGTATAACGGCAAAGACGGTAAACCGCCTCAAATTTATAAGTTGGGAAGCCAAGCTTGGAAAAAACTCAAGGCCAAAACCAAATCTCGCGTCAAACACATCGCGTTTAACCTCATCAAACTATACGCTAAGCGACGCTTGCAAAAGGGTTTTGCCTTTGGGCCTGATACTCATATGCAACACGAGCTGGAGGCAAGTTTTATTTACGAAGATACTCCAGATCAGATTACGGCTACCGAGGCCGTAAAAAGCGATATGGAAAGTGACAGACCCATGGATCGTTTGGTATGTGGTGATGTTGGTTTTGGAAAGACAGAAATTGCGATCAGGGCCGCTTTTAAAGCCGTAGATAACGGCAAACAAGTAGCTATACTAGTGCCCACCACTATACTTGCCTTTCAGCATGCCAAGACTTTTAAGGAAAGGCTTAAAGATTTTCCAGTTCGTATCGAATACCTCAACCGCTTTAGAACAGCCAAAGAAAAAAGAGCTGTACTTGAAGGTTTAGAAAGTGGGGCCGTCGATATTGTTATTGGTACACATCAGCTTACTGGTAAAAATGTAAAATTTAAAGATCTTGGACTCCTGGTTATTGACGAAGAACAGAAATTTGGAGTGGCGGTCAAGGATAAACTCAAAACGATAAGTGAAACCGTTGACACCCTGACCCTCACCGCAACACCTATACCTCGTACCCTGCAATTTAGTCTTATGGCGGCGCGCGATCTAAGCACCATCACAACCCCTCCACCCAACCGCTATCCTATAGAAAGCCATGTGGTACGCTTTTCTGAAGAGACCATTAGAGATGCCATTACCTATGAAATTTCAAGAGGTGGGCAAGTTTTCTTTATTCACAATCGAATCGAAAACATTAAAG
>CAZJWI010000118.1:0-12645 GCA_964549485.1 uncultured Flavobacteriaceae bacterium | reverse complement strand
ACTTTAAACAGAAATCCTTTAAAGTCGAAAAAACTACCAGTCTCTTTTAATTCAAAATCTTCTTCCATTTACAAGCGTGTAAATAATAATACGGTGGTGGCCAAAGCGGTAATAACCGTTAATATGGTTCTAAAACTATCCAGACCCGTTGTTCCGGTACCCAAACTTTTTTGTGGGAGTGGGTTGACCAAGATCAAATCATTGGGCTGCACATAGTAATACTGAGATTGCATGGCCTCTATACGGGTAAGGTCAACATGATGAACGCGTTGTCCTCCTGGATATTGTCGTATAATCACAATATCGGTTAGATCTCCAGTATCATTGACTCCACCTGCATTAGCAATGGCATCAACTAGTGATAGTTTTTCGGTGAGTTCTGTCTTCACGCCAGAACTTCCAATCTCACCAGCCAGGGTATATCTGATGCCTGCCAGTTTAACGGTGACAAATAAATTGGCGGTGGGTTTTAAATACTCTGAGGTGATTTTCTTTTCTATAATTTGACGTACTTCTTCTGTGGTACGGCCTAAGACATTAATCTCTCCTAAGGTAGGTACTCTTATATTACCGTGTCTGTCTATAGCAAAACCGTCGTAATAATAGCCTTCATCCAAGGAAGTAGATGCAGTACCCGAAGGATTAAACATTTCTACTAATTCTTGATCTAGGGCTTTTATTCTAATACTCAGCACATCGCTAATCTGTAGGCGGTAAGGCGGTTGTTGAAGTTGCAAACGTACCAAACTATCGTTCTCGGTTTCGCTTTCCTGTAAATAGGTCAACTTTTTGGTAGGGATGCAAGAAGCCGTGCTCAATACCACAAGGAATAGCAAAAGAAACGCGGGGTATCTCATAAATTGTAGGTTAAGTAAGCAAATATAGGTTTTCGATGGTAAAAACGAAAGATACACGCTTAGATTGAAACAGCCAAGGAAGACCGTAGGCATTCTTAACGCCATTTTTACCTATGCCTGATTTTTAAATTGGGTACTGCCGTAGCGCGAAGCAGTAAGGGGTAAAAAGACCATCAATCACCTTATCGAATTAAGAGATAAACGGTATTTTTGCAGTTACACACCCTATAAACAGCATCGCTATTTTGAATTACCTATCTGTAGAAAATATTGCCAAATCATACGGAGAAACTGTCTTGTTTGACAATATCTCTTTTGGAATTAATAAAGACCAAAAAATTGGCTTTGTAGCCAAAAATGGTTCGGGCAAAACCTCTCTTCTCCAAATTATAGCTGGGCTTGAAGCCGCAGATTCAGGCCAGGTAGTTTCTAGAAAAGGTATCACCATATCGTATTTACCTCAAGAACCCAATCTCGACCCTAGCCTGAGTGTTGAACAAACCATATTTGCTAGCGACAATGAGATTCTGGGTATTATCAATAGGTACGAAAAAGCCCTGCAAAATATGGAGGATCAGGACGCCTATCAAAAGGCATTTGAAGCTATGGATGCCGCTCAGGCCTGGGATTTTGAGACCCAATACAAACAAGTCTTATCCAAACTCAAACTCACAGATCTAGACCGTAAAGTAGCCTTGCTTAGTGGTGGGCAAAAAAAGCGTTTGGCTCTTGCTTCTTTGCTCTTGAGTAAACCCGATCTAGTCATTCTTGACGAACCTACCAACCACTTGGATTTGGAAATGATTGAATGGTTAGAGGCTTATTTTAAACAAGAGAGTCTCACGATTTTTATGGTGACTCACGATCGCTATTTTTTGGAAAATGTATGTAATGAGATCATAGAATTGGATCAAGGGCAACTCTACACCTATAAAGGAAACTATGCCTATTATCTCGAAAATAAGGAAGCGCGTTTGTCACTAGAAGCTACAGAACTAGCCAAAACCAAAATGCTCTATAAAAAAGAGCTCAATTGGATGCGCAGACAGCCTAAGGCCAGAACAACCAAGTCCAAGTCTCGTATTGACGACTTTTTTGAGATCAAAGCTCGCGCCAGCAAACGTCGCAAAGATCACGAGGTACAATTAGAAATCAATATGGAACGCCTGGGAAGTAAGATCTTAGAGTTTCACAAGGTGAGTAAGGCTTTTGGTGATCTAAAGATCATGGAGCAGTTTGACTATGTATTTAAAACCGGTGAACGCGTAGGAATTATAGGTAAAAACGGTACGGGTAAATCTACTTTTCTAAACGTTATGACCGGCGCTATACCACCTGATTCGGGTAAAGTGGTAGTAGGAGATACAGTAAAGTTTGGCTATTACACCCAAAAGGGAATCGATATTAAGCCTGGTCAAAAGGTAATAGATGTCATCAAAGAATTTGGAGAATTTATCCCCTTAAAAAAAGGGCGGATAATTTCGGCCAGCCAGCTCTTAGAACGATTTCTATTTGATGCCAAAAAGCAATATGACTACGTCGAAAAATTAAGTGGAGGCGAACGCAGAAGACTGTACTTGTGTACTGTGTTTATCCAAAATCCCAACTTTTTGATTTTGGATGAGCCTACAAATGATCTCGATGTGGTGACCCTCAATGTATTGGAGAATTTTCTGCTCGATTTTCCGGGTTGTCTGGTAGTAGTATCACACGATCGTTATTTTATGGATAAAATTGTAGACCACCTCTTTGTTTTCAAAGGCAATGCGGAGATTAGTGATTTTCCTGGTAATTATTCTGACTACAGAACCTACGAAGGCGATGTGAGTTTTACGACTAGCGCTACAGATACACCTACAGCGACAACAGAAACTACGCCTGATGCTGCTCCTAAAAAATCGTGGAAAGAAAAACAGCACTCGGGCAAATTGAGTTATAACGAACAAAAAGAATACAATAAATTAGAAAGGGATATCGCACAATTAGAACGCGACAAGATTGAAAAAGAAAAAGAGTTTCTACGCCCTGACCTGACACAAGAAGAAATACAAAAGGCCTCACTAGACTTACAAGACATCATAGATGCCAAGGAAGAAAAGGAGTTGCGTTGGTTTGAACTGGCCGAAAAACTAGAAGGCGTTTAACCAATTCATATAGTATGGCAAAGACAAAAATTCTCATGGTTTGTTTGGGTAATATTTGTAGATCTCCTCTTGCCGAGGGTATACTTACCCATAAACTCGACCCAGAGCACTATTGGGTAGATTCGGTAGGTACAGGTGGCTGGCATATAGGCGATCCTCCGGATAAGCGAAGTATCGCTGTAGCAGCTCAGAATGGAATTGATATTGCTCATCTGCGAGGGCGACAGCATAGTGCAAATGACTTTAAAGATTTTGATCATATCTATGTGATGGATCAATCCAATCTTGACGATGTGCTCGCTTTACGCGAAAAATCAAACAGCAATACTCCAGTAAGTATGATCTTAGACAGTCTCTTCCCAGGAGAAAAAGTAGATGTACCTGATCCCTATTATGGTGGAAGTGAAGATTTCAGAAGAGTATTTGAAATGCTAGACCAAGCCTGCGACGCAATTGTAGCCCAGCTCAAAGAGCAGGATTTATAGAGATCCTTATCGAATTTGTATCTTTAGATAAATATAAAATGCTATGAAAAAGCTTTGGATCCTACTTTATCTAATGACCGCCACCGTAGCAAGCTACGGGCAAGACTTGCTCTTAGATCTTGAACCTATTGCCGATGGGTTTATACGCCCGGTCGATATCAAAAACGCTGGCGATGCTCGCTTATTTATTGTAGAACAAGACGGTGTGATCAAAATTATCGAAAATGGAACGGTACTACCTACTCCATTCTTAACACTCAATGTCAACAGTATGGGTAATGAACAAGGGTTGTTGGGATTAGCCTTTCACCCCGATTATCAGAACAATGGCTACTTTTTTGTCAATTATACACTAGATAATGGTAGTTCTCAAATATCTCGCTTTGAGGTAAGCAGCGATCCCAACCTGGCCGAACCCACCTCAGAACTTTCTATACTCACCGTGAGTCAGCCTTTTTCAAATCACAACGGGGGTTGTCTACAATTTGGAGCCGACGGTTATTTATACATTGCCTTGGGTGATGGTGGTAGCGCAGGAGATCCACAAAATATTGCTCAAAACACAACCCGATTATTAGGCAAAATGCTACGCATTGATATAGACGACACTGATGGTGCTCAGAATTATGTTATCCCACCCGATAATCCCTTTATAGGAGATAGTGCGATTAGAGATGAAATTTGGGCAACTGGCCTACGCAACCCCTGGAAATTCTCCTTTGATAGCACAACCGATGAATTATATATAGCCGATGTGGGTCAAAATGATACAGAAGAGATTAATAAAGTAGATGCCACTATGGGAGGCCTAAATTACGGCTGGCGCTGTTATGAAGGATCTCAACAATTTGATTTTAGTCAATGCTCTGACGCTACCACCTATACCTTCCCTATCAATGAATATTCACATACTACGGATGGTTTGCCCAAGTGTTCTATCACTGGAGGCTATGTGTATCGTGGGTCAAACTTTCCATCTTTACAGGGGCGTTACTTCTTTGCAGACTTTTGTAGCAATGAGATAGGCTATATCAATATGGCAGGAGATATCGTGTACACCAACCCGTTTTCGGGGAATCTGAGTTCTTTTGGCGAAGATCAAGATAAAGAACTCTATGTTGCTGCGCTCAACACAGGAATTATTTATAGGCTCATTGATCCAAGTCTTTCTCTAGCCAATATCGAAATATCGGCTGCCAGGCTTTATCCCAATCCTGCACATGCTGTCCTATATATTGAACATAATAGCGCTCCAGATACAACGACCCACCATTTCGAATTGTTCGATATCAATGGAAGGCGTGTAATGAGCGAAACCTATACCGAAATACATCATAGCGTTTCTGTTGATAAGTTAGCAACAGGGGTGTATTTTGCTAAAACCAACCCCAATTCTAAAGCCATCAAAGTCATTATTCAATAATTTATGAAGCCACTAAAGAATACAGGCAAGTTGTATCTCATACCTACCACCTTAGGAGAAACAAATCCCTTAGAAGTGATGCCTATATCGGTCAAAAAAGTCATAGAGACTGTAGATCATTATATCGTAGAGAACGAAAAAAGTGCCCGACGTGCAATAAAGGGTATTTCTCCGGGTAAATCTCAACCTTCTTTACAGCTCTATGTTCTCAATAAATACACGGATGCTTTAGAGATACCTGACTTTCTGTCTCCGTGTATGCAAGGTGAATCTATGGGATTATTATCGGAAGCTGGTGTGCCCGGCGTAGCCGATCCTGGGGCCGAGGTGGTTAAACTAGCGCATCAAAAAGGGATACAAGTAGTCCCCCTAGTAGGTCCATCGTCTATATTACTTGCGATGATGAGTAGCGGTATGAATGGTCAAAACTTTGCCTTTAACGGTTATCTTCCCATAGACCAAAAGGAGAGGAAGCAAGAGATAAAACGTTTGGAACGATTGTCAAAAGAACTCAATCAATCGCAGTTGTTTATTGAAACCCCGTATAGAAATGACAAGATGCTCCAAGATATCATCACCACAGTACATCCTGACACATCCATTTGTATCGCCTGCGACATCACCCTACCTTCAGAATTTATAGTGACCAAGCCTGCCTCATTCTGGAAGACAAACGCTCCAGACTTGCACAAGCGCCCAGCCATATTTATCATTCACAAAGAAGGATAACTACAACCTTACCCCTTCAAATTTGAAGGCTTGGGATAGGTTTTTCTGATGTGATACAAAAGCGATTCTAAACCATTGACTTTTATCTCAAGTACCTCTTTTAAAAGGCGACCTAATTTACCTTCAGGAAATCCCTTTTGCTGAAACCAGACAAAATAAGCCTCGGGCATATCTACCAGATAATAGCCCTTGTATTTCCCAAAGGGCATTTTATAATGTGACAACTCTATAAGATGAGCTTGTGGTGTAGGCTTCAATGCTAGTGATTTTAAATCTTATCAAACTTAGTCTTTACGTTCATAAACCAGCTCACCATTGAGATAAGTTGCCCTTACTTTAAGATTTGGAATTTGATCTTCTGATACTGTCATAATATCTTGATCCATAACGACAAAATCGGCAAATTTACCTGGCGTGATACTTCCCTTCTCCTCTTCTTCAAAATTCGAATAGGCTGCCCAATAGGTCATCCCCTTAAGCGTCTCTGCTCTTGAGAGTGCGTTTTCCATTTGATAACCTCCTTCTGGATATTGCTTGAGATCTTTTCGCGCCACAGCGGCATAAAAAGTATAGAAAGGACTGACTTGCTCTACAGGAAAATCGGTTCCAAGTACGACCAGTCCCGATTGGTTTAAAAGATCTTTAAAAGCATATGCTCCTTTTACACGAGTAGCTCCCAAACGATCTTCGGCCCAGTACATATCACTTGTAGCATGCGTAGGCTGTACCGAGGGAATGATTTTTGGAGAAAAACGCTCAAAATCTTCCTGAGAGATTACCTGTGCATGTTCTACCTTCCAACGCGGATCTTTTTGATTTTTGAGTGCTTCTTCATAGGCCCGCAAAACCACCACATTAGCACTATCGCCTATGGCGTGGGTATTCATCTGATAACCAGCTGCCACAATGCGACTAGCCAAATCATTGATCTCATTTACTGGGGTTACCATAGCTCCAAAATGGCCATCTTTGTCGCTATAGGGTGATTTTAGCGTAGCGCCTCGTGAGCCCAATGCCCCATCGGCATATACTTTGACAGATCGGATGTTGAGACGATCTGTCTTTACAATGCCTTTGTCTAAGTAATACTCCAGATTTTTTGGACTATTACTTACCATGGCATACATTCTCATTTTTAAATCGCCTTTATCTTGTAATTCTTGAATTAGATCAAGTGTTTCTTTGTTGAGCCCTGCATCATTAACTGTAGTAAGACCATAGGAAAAACAAGCTTGCTGGGCCTGCATAAGTGCATTAATCGCTTGTTGCCTTGTTACCTCAGGCATTACAGCGTCAATTAAGGTTTGGGGGTTATCGACTAGTACTCCTGTTATTTGACCGTCTACTTTTACGATTTCTCCACCAGCTATCTGAGTCTCATTGTCAATGCCAGCCATGTCCAAAGCTTTTTGGTTGACCAGATAGGCATGTCCATCTACGCGTTCTAGGACTACGGGCGTATTTGGATAAAGACTGTCAAGTTCTTTTTTGGTCGGAAACACTTTAGTGTCCCAGTCATTCTGATCCCAGCCCCGTCCTCTCAAAGCGACTACTTCTGGGTTTGCTTTATCGCTTTGCTCTCCCTGAGGTTGTGAATCTCGTGAGCTCGATTTCGCGAAAGCGGCCAGGCGATCCAAGACCTCTTGATAACTTTGAGTACCCACCAAATCTACAATTTGCATATTGAGTCCTAATCCATAAAAATGACAATGCCCATCGATAAGACCGGGTAGTATGGTCTTACCCCTCATATTAATAAGCTCTGGAGCCTCATATGCTTCTTGTACAGAAGCTGTGGTACCCACTCCTATAAATTTACCATCTTTAATAGCGAAAGCCTCGGCATTTTCATTAATTGAATCTACCGTGTGTACTATGGCATTGATCACGATAAGATCGGCATCTTCTTTTGGGGTTGTACATGAAATGCCTAAAACAAGTATCAGGATAAATATGGGAAAAAAGCGCATAAAAAAAGGTTTTATACGAATGTACAAAACCTCTTTTGGAATTATTAAATTTTGTATTGCCTTAATACTAAATCGAAATACGATAAGAATTTTCAGCATCGAGCTGTTCTATCCCGGCGGCATCGGTATTTAAATTTTCATAGTTTACCCCGGGGCAGCAATCGTCACTGTTGTCGGGGACGGCAGTAAAACTAAAATCAATAGCAAAACTACCATCGACCTTAATTTGATAACTGCGGCTGGTAGAAACAGCAACAAAGGTTTCTAGAAAAACGAATAATTCGCCTTCAAATTGACTTACTCGAAAAGGTACGGGCAATTGATCTGAGGCATCTGTAATTTCCAAATCCTGAATATCAAGTGGCCCATCTACAAACACATCCTCGCCGGTCTGAGCATCGACAAATTGCAATATGAGTTCTGGACTTGCACATAGCACGGCGCTACAGTCTACCCCATCATCATCGGTATTACAAGCGGTCAATAAGAGGACACAAAGTATAACTACATATTTCATAAGATTCTTTTTTTAATAGATGTCTTACTAGAGATATGGTTGCGTGCTGAATAAGATTCTTGTTAGAAATCGAATTTATAGGTAGCTCCTACCAAGCCTTGTATACCTTGTACAGGATAGTTGATCCATTTCTCATAATTAGTTCCAAAGATATTATTGACTCTGGCAAAGGCAGAAAGCCTATCGCTTAATCGATAACCTACATGCGCATTGGCATCAAAATAGCTGTCTAAGGTCAAGGTAGTTTCTTCAAAAATACCAAGCGGATCGATTACTCCTCTCTGATCCTTTCGCTCACCTACAAAAAAGAGGTTGACTCCGGCAAACCAGTGTTCAGATATTTGATAATCTCCATAAATCGAAGCAGTGAGGTCAGGTAAGTTCCAAGCTTCTGTTTCTACATCTGTAGTGTATGTATTAAACTGCCCGTTTATACGCATTTTAAAATTGTTGTTCACATCAAAGTTGAGCTCTCCAAATACAGAAAAGGTATTGATATCGTCATAACGTACCTCAAAGGCATTGCCAAATAGGAAAGCCGGCTGTTGTGTGGCTGTCATACCGTTGGGAGTGGTAAAATTTTGAAGTCTAAAGAGTGCTCTATTATTCTCGGCCTTATAACTGGCTCTTAGATTATAACTCGCACTATTAGACAATTTTCCTTTCATACCGAGATAGCCATCGTATTGCCTGTCTGTAGGGGCTACTGTTTGAGCAGGGGTCAAAAAAGGGTTTTCTTGGGCAAAGTCATAGTAACTATTTTGTTGCAAGTTACCCTCCAATCCGGCATAGGCAATAAAAAATTCACCCGCTACACGGTAAGAGGCTGTCAATTGCGGATAGACAAAAATATTAGTATTACTATTCTGGGTATCCAGATTCACAAATCCAGCCACGCCAATATTAACCGTGAGATCATCTCTTAAAATGACCAAACTTGGGGCTACTCCTATATTGAGGTGACTATTTTTTAAATCTTCGCTACCTGTATTGGCCGCATCGAAAGTATTGCTGAGATAATCTAGCGTTATGTTTGTAGTAATAAGCTCATTGGACACAGGAAACTCCAAAGTTGGGGTGGCAATAAAGCGCAATTCACTATTAGACTCAGAATCACCAAAATAACGCAAGGTCACCTCGCCTTCTTTAAAGACAGCAGCATCTTTTAGGGTCAAACTACCGTTAGCAGCTGCAGTAAAAAAAGTGTGGGATGGATCAAAATTTTGAAAATCTAGAGCTGGCTGAGTCTGAGCATCGCCCAAAAACAACTCATCAACACCATACCAATTAAATATTTGATGTTTTATATCCAGATCGGTGCGCCATGACAAATCTCGCTCACGGGCGCCATAATTTATGTTTAAACGGCTGTCGTAGAAATAATCATCGGCACGTACGCCTTCTATATTTCCTTGTGACGAATTGTGATTGAGAAAAACTCCAAAATTCTCGGTGCGGCTTATTTGAACATTGCTATAGACTTCTGCCAAAACAGAAGTGTAGCTACCAAAACCTAAGGTGGCGTAATTGTCATATAACTTGACCCGTGGTGCTTTTTTGACATTGGCGGCCTTTCCTTTAGCAGGAGTAAACGTCGAGGCTACAGGCACCGAAAAAATACCATAGGTCACCTTCTTTTTGGCCGTATTGACCGAATCGCTTAACACAGGTGTTGCTTTTACTTTAAAGGCATCGCTAATTGTTGGGGTATAAGGTTTGACAACGTTGACGACCTCGGTGCCCAAATCTTGCTCATCTTGAGCCCTGGCACTCCAGCTTACACTGACCAGGCAAAGAAAAAAGCAGCTAATTCTATATATAAATGAGTTCTTAAAAATCATAAGAGTGATTGTTTGTGATCTACTATTAAAAATTACCATTTGGACCTACTGTCCTCCATCTTTTTCTACCGAAGCATTTGTCTTGGACTCATTGGCTTTTATAAGAGCGAGCTGCGCCTTTGCATCTGCTACGATATCGGGATAATCGGTAAAATTTTTAATAACGCTTTCTAAAATATAAGTAGCTTGATAGGCATCGCCCAAAGCATAAAAATTCTTAGCCATAAGCACCAGACCTTTGGCTCCAAATTCCTTATAACCGCTATAATCCTTGGCCAACTTTTGCACCGCCACATTTGAAGCTGCAAAATCGTCGGCTTTGTGTTTGAAGTAGGCATCGTAATACAAAGCCTCGGCTGCCAATGCGCCAGTTGCAATTTTTTGAACCTCGGCATAGGCAATTTTGGCTCTATCTTCATCTGCTGTTTTCATGGCCGATCGCGCGATTATAATTTGTGCATCACTCTTAATCGCATTGTCAATTTTGGCGTTAGTCAAAACGGTTTCGGCATATGATACCGCCTGAGCGTACTGTTCCAGTTCAAAATAAGACTTCATCAAATTGGTCTGGGCAAAAATGATATTTTGCGGAAAGTCAGCCTCCTTTTCCAGTCGCAATAAGACAGGAGCCGCCTGGCTATAATCGCGCTGGCTCAAATATACTTGTCCCAAACGTGCCAAGGCCTGCTCTGTAAATTCAGATCGTTCTTTGGCAATGACGTATTGATAGTGAGGGATGGTTGCTTCATAGTCTGCTTTCGCGAAAGCAAGCTGTCCCAAGTAAAAATGAGCCTGAAGTGCATGCTGTCCATTAGGATACGAACTCAGGTAATCTTCAAAAAGTCTTCTGGCCTGATTGGTATTATTGTCGAGGTATTGTTTTTCTGCCGAGGCATAGGCCGCGTCGTCTAACTCGGCATCTTCTACATCGATAAAGTCTAAGGTACTCACCCACTGTCCATATTCATTGACTCTACCCAAATCAATATAAATTAATTTGGCAGTGGTGACCGCCTGCAAAGCTTCGGGAGTTCCTGGAAAATCTGTAGCAACACCTCTTAATATCGCTAGAGCCTCTTCAGAGCGGTCGTTATTGTCATAAATAAGCGCCTTTTTCAAACGAGCTCGAGAGACATAAGAACTTTGAGGAATCTCTCTCATTAGCTGATCGTAAGCGGCAATGGCCTGGTCGTTCTTATCCTGTGCTACATAGACATTGCCCAATTCATACAAGGCATCATCTCTATAGGAAGACTTAGGAAAATTAGTAGAAAAATTACGCAAACCATCAATTTTGTCTGTCGTACGGTCTACAAAGCCATAACTCATCGATTTTTGAAAGGTTGCATAATCCTGATCGGCAAGATTAAGGCCTATCGACTTGTTATACGCCTCTAAGGCAGGCCAATATTTACTCGATATAAAACGACTATCGCCCAGTCGCAAATACGCATCATTGAGCCGTACCCGATCTGAGGGTGTAGAGGCTGTGTATTGCTCAAAATTTGTGGCGGCACTTTCATACTCCTTATCCGAAAAATAAGCATAGGCCAAATTGTAATAAATATCAGTGTACTCTGGTGTATTTTGAGCAACACTACTACTCAAAAACTGTTTGTATCCAATAACCGCTTCTTTGTGATTGCCTAAAATGTAATCACTCTCAGCTTTCCAATAAGAAGCCCGCGCTACAAAAAGTGGGTCGCGTGGCTGGGATAAAGATTTTTCGAAGGCCTCTTGGGCAGCCAGATAATTGGCCTCATTATAGAGCTCGACACCCCGGTAAAAGGCGACCTTTTGAAAGGCCACTTTGTTTTCAAAGCTGTTGTTTTTTTCTAACAATCGTAAGGCTTCTTTATAATTTTTGGAGGTGATGTAAGAATCGATCAATAAGGTTTCCAACTCGGCCCTAGCGGGAGTATCTGGATATGCAGTTACATAATCTGCGATAACTTCAGGTACGGGTTGATACGCATTTCCTATTTCATAACTGAGTTTGGCATAATTCAGACCCGAGTCTTCCTTGATCTTGGCATCAAAATCCATTTCGGAGGCATTCTTAAAGGCGTTAAGTGCCTGTTGTTTGCGATCGGTTTTTATATAGGCTTCTGCCAAATGGTAATACGCATTTTGAGCAACACTATTGCGCCCATCAATGATTTTACTAAACTCTTCTATGGCATTTTCGTAATCATCTTGTTTATAATAGGTATAGCCCAGCTGGTAGTAATCGGTATTGTTCCACTTGCCGCGTTTTCCTTTATAAGCCTTGAGATAAGGCAGGGCTTCTGCATATTTTTCTTGATTAAATAAACTCTCTCCTATTATTTTATTGAGTTCTGATCGTTCTCTAGCATTGGCGTTGGGTAATTGCTTTTTTCCTTCGGCTATAGCCAGATCAAATTTTCCTAACTTAAAATTGAGATCTGCCTTAAAATAAGCTAATTCTTCCTTGTAACCTTCTTGATCTTCCACTTGATCAAACAAGGTATCGGCTTCCTGATAATCGTCGCCTTCATACGCGATAAAACCTAGGTAGTACTTGGCTTGAGAACCGTATTTTTGAGAAGTGGTTACCCTGTTAAAGTACGTTTTTGCCTTGTCAAACTGCTTGTTTTTAAACAAGGCATAGCCATTTTGAAAGTTGTATGTTTCTAAGGCTGCGCCGCTTAAAGTTCC
>CAZJWI010000117.1:0-4675 GCA_964549485.1 uncultured Flavobacteriaceae bacterium | reverse complement strand
AATATGATTTTTCATGAAATAGCCACATTTATTTCGTCTTTGCGAAGGCATAGTCTGAGGCGGTCGCCGCATAGCAATCTACAGAAGGTCAACCCTTTAAAAAAAATTTTAATAAGAAATGGAAAAAAATTCCACTTTAGTTTTAAAATGCTATCAAATGGTATTGTAATGCGCCAAACAGTATCAAGATGCTATCAAATGGTATCGAAATGCGACCAAACAGCATCAAGATACTATCAAATGGTATTGCAATGCTACCAAATAGTATTAAAATGTAAAACGTATAACTCCTACACTTTTATGGTCAGTTTATCTACGAATATATTGATTGATACACTATATTTATCGGATATATACTAACGATTAATTGGTTTGGGAATAATAATAAGAGTATCCCCCGACGGTCCTAAAGTTCAGGGTCATCAGCGATTCCAAGTCCTTTTCATATGGCTCTAGGTTCGATATGAAGTTATGGATACAATGTCGGAACTCTTCATACTTGCTGAAATATTCCCATCTCAATACCTTTTGCCTCATGTGGCGCCATAGTCTCTCTATCAGATTCAGGTTGGGCGAATATGGTGGTAAGTAGACCAGTTCGATAGGCTTTCCCTTCAACCACTCGGTCAGGTACTTGTTCCTGTTATACCGGGCATTATCGCAAATGACATATACATGCTCGTTAGGATGTCTGTCAATTAGCTGCTCACATAGCCATTGGGTAGATTGTGCATTCACGCTCTTTGGCAGGTCATAGACCGCCTCGGTGGGTGAGATGGCGTTGATGGCGGCATTGACATTTACCCTTTTACGGCCTGTATTGGCAGGTAGCTCAACCGATACGCCCTTTTTTATCCATCCGCGCCCAGGTACGGTATTGTGGGTAGGATGTACCCCATCTGAATAATACAGTTGGGCTTTTCCTGCCTTCACTTCCTTCAACAGTGCCGGTAAGGTCTCCTTTAGGAAGGCCTGCTGCGCCTGCTCATCCGCCTTTGAAGGAAAAGTACGGGTCTGTTTGTAACGGAAACCCAAACGATGGAGCAATGGACGAAGACCAGAGGGGGTATAGTGCACCCCAAAGGTATGCCATATCCAATCACATATCAGATGGACTGTGGCATATACACGCCCCTGTAGATGATTGTCCAACTGCTCGAGTTGCTCCTCGGATAATTTGCCCTGATAAGCGACAAAGTTATCGTTTATATATCTCTGTATCCCCACTTCGCGATAGCGGCCGACGTGGCGATAGACCGTGTTCTCATCGATACCGAGAAAAATACGTACCTGTTCCACTGATAGTCCCTCGTGCAACATCACCAGTATGGTCACCTTGATGTACTGCCTACGCGAAAGTGTACTGCTCCTTTGCAGATCACGCAGTTTATTCAGTTCCGTATCGATGAGTTGCAGTTTCATGTTCCTAATCTACAAAAATTTTAAAAAATTCCCATTCCAATTAATTTGGAGTATACATGAGAGAAATATATCAGGTATTTCATATTACCGTATTTGCCTTGAGCTTTGTCTATTTTAGAAACCAGACCAATTTCAATAGAGACTCTAAATGCATTCTCAATCGTTTTCTTGATCTTACTGTAATGACTGTTCTTTTTATAGCGATCAAGATTCATTACTTGCACAAGGGTATTATGATAATATTCTATCTTGGTATTTTTGGAGCAATGCCTACTACAGCCGTTAAAGCACGCAATTCATACCCTGTAAGCTCACTGGTTACTTTTGTCTTCAGTTCTTCATTTTTAATCTTATCCTTAAAGAAATCTGGTAGCTCTATGGTACATTTATCCTCTCCTTTTTTATGAAGCGACAAAACCCTATCAATAAATAGACCTATTAATCTCATTGATATGCTCAGTATCAGCTTCAAACAGCTTTAACTGAAAATCATCAAATTGTTTTCAAGATTCTACTCTGAGTAATCTCGTTGGATAATTTATTTTGTCAATCATCTTAATATTTTAAAGAATACCTGAATCAAATATACAGATTAATATGACTTGTGGCTTATCTAACAGTACCTTATGGCTTACGTTTTGTTATAACTACTTGATTATCAACTTTTAGTGTACGTTGTTACATCTTTATAATATAAATTATAGAATTAATAGAATTAATACAATTTATAAAGAATTAGATTGGTATCAATTCTTCTTAGAAAGAGTAAAAAACATTGTTCTTAAAGCAAGTTGCCAACTAAATTGATAGAATAAAACATAAACTCATATTAGGAGATACAAAATGTCTGCGTTCTCTAAATATAGGTTGAAGGATATACTTTTTTTAGGTCTGTTTCAGGGTTCTGTGGGCAGATAGTAAAAAGTACTTATTTTTTTTACACATTTTTGCACCATGAGTGCAAATGATATTTTACTTATCATCGTAAGCGGACTAGGTACAGTGCATGGTCTGTTTCTAGCCTTTTTACTGTGGGGCTACAAAAAGGGACGGCAACTTGCCAATCGATTGTTGAGTTTACTTTTATTAGTACTTTCATTCAGAGTAGGGAAGTCTGTTTTTCTGGAATTTGCTCAGCATTTAGATATCAAACTTATTTTTACAGGGTTGGCGAGTATGATGGCGATAGGGCCCTTATTTTGGTTTTTTATCCATAGCTGTGCAAGACCGTCCTACCAACTGACCCGAAAGGACAGTCTGCATTTCATTCCATTTATAGTGGGGTTACTGATAGGTATTTGGTTAGAAGAAGCACATGCCCAAACACTCCCTCTTTGGTACTTTGCAATTTTGTTTCTTGGGTATTATGCCCACTTGCTCACCTATCTTATCAGCAGTTTATCCTTTCTTGAAAAACTCAAAAAAGAGGATGTTCCGCAAACAACTATAGCCCTATTGCGCTTGCTACTTTTTGCATTGTTTGCTATTTGGGGAGTGTATGTGCTCAACTTGATAGAAGAAATCGTACCTTATATTTTAGGGCCTATTTTGTACACTGTTATTGCCTATACAGTGGGTTTCATTGTAATACATAAGGAATATCTTCAGAAAATTGGTCAAAAGAAATATAGCACTACATCTATTTCTTCCACAACATCTGACGAACTTTTACAGTTAGTTCTCGACTATATTCAGCAGCAGAAGGGCTTTCAAGACCCCAACCTTACCCTTAAAGGATTGAGCGCAAGATTGAAAGTCAGCCCACAGCAGCTTTCTATGGTCATCAATCAACAGTCGGGTAAAAATTTCAATCAGTTTGTGAATACTTTCCGTGTTGAAGAAGCAAAACGTTTGTTGCAGCAAGAAAGCTTACGTAACCACACTATCGCTGCTATTGCTATGGAGGTAGGCTTCAACTCTATTTCTAGTTTCAACACCCATTTTAAGAAGCAAGTAGGGCAATCACCCACCAATTTCAGGAATACACCTATAGAATGACCATTTTGTCTATCAGAATGGTCATTTCGATAGACTTGATAAGTAAAATCAAGGATGTTTGTTAAAAAAAAATAGCAAACGAGATGAAAAAAATGAAAAAAGTATTGAAATGGGTTTCATTGGTTTTGGTGGTGCTTACTGCCTTGGTATTTGGGTTTGGCTACTGGTTCATCGGGTTGATAGAATCGGACAAAGCGCTTTTGGTCAACATCAAAGAGACCCGACCATCCGATTTACCCTACCTGTCAGAAGATATAGTGGATTATCGGGGTAAGATTTTAGCCGTTGTGACCAGCACGGATACGATGGGAAATAGTGGTAAAGCTACCGGTTATGAGCTTACCGAGCTTTCACGTGCCTACTATGTATTTCGGGCAAACGGGTTTGAAGTGGATATTGCAAGCCCGAAAGGAGGGACACCTCCAGTAATTATTGACGATATGGGTGCCTATGATCACGCATTTTTGAATGACCCCGAAGCCCAGCAAAAGATAAAGAACTCCCTACCTATCAAGGCAGTAGATCCTACAGCTTATGAAGCTGTATTTTTTGCAGGAGGGAAGGGCGCCATGTTCGATTTTCCCGATAATCCACATATACAGCAATTGGTTCGTACCCTTTACGATTCTGGTAAAGTGGTGAGCGCTGTCTGTCATGGGCCTGCGGCTTTGGTAAATGTATCATTGGCAGATGGAGAGCCTTTGTTAAAAGGCAAGCATGTAAGCAGTTTTACCAATACTGAAGAGCTGTTTTTAATCCCGGATGCACCTGAGATCTTTCCCTTTCTACTGCAAGATAAATTGACCAAACAAGGTGCCCACTTTGAAGAAGGTACTATGTATTTAGAAAATGTGGTACGGGATGGGGCTTTGGTCACAGGTCAAAACCCTTGGTCAACTTGGCAATTGGCAGAGGCTGTAATTGAGCAAATAGGGTATACGCCTAAGCCAAGAGCAAAAACAGCTGAGGAAAATGCCGTTTCGGTTCTTCAAAACTACCATGCAGAGGGGTACGGAGATGCCTTAGCTTCTATGAAAATGTTCAGTACTTCAGAAAAGCCCATCCAACGAGAGTTGTTGGCGGTGCACGGCATAGTTGGTATCATGGACTGGGACTTTAAGAAAACCTACAATTTGATAAGTCTATTAGCAGCTACAAAATAATAGATTTTTAGCACTAGAAAGCACCCGTGGATCGTACGGCAGTTGCACTGCGCCAGTTGCACTGCGCCAGTTGCACTGCGCCAGTTGCACTG
>CAZJWI010000116.1:0-2800 GCA_964549485.1 uncultured Flavobacteriaceae bacterium | reverse complement strand
ACAACCACTTTCATTCCTGCCATCACGGCACTGGCCGGATTGGTACCATGGGCCGATGACGGAATCAAACAAATATTGCGATGCTGGTCTCCGCGAGATTCGTGATAAGCACGTATCACCATCAAGCCTGCGTACTCTCCTTGAGCTCCAGAATTGGGCTGTAAAGACGTACCTGCAAAACCAGTAATTTCTGTGAGCTGCTCTTCTAATTTTTTAAGCATCTTTTGATAACCTTTGGCCTGCTCTAAAGGCGCAAATGGGTGAATATTGCCCCATTGAGGATCACTAAGAGGCAACATTTCTGAAGCCGCGTTGAGCTTCATTGTACAAGACCCTAGTGATATCATAGAATGATTAAGTGATAAATCCTTTCGTTCTAGTTTTTTGATATAACGCATCAGCTCTGTCTCAGAGTGATAGCTGTTAAAGGTAGGGTGCTGTAAAAACGGGGTGTCACGGCTTACCGATGCGTCTATACAACTGTGTGTTGCTATTTCGCTTATGTTTATCGGGTCTTTTTTTGCCGCTTCCGCGAAAATAGATATGATATCATTGATATCCTTCACATTGGTTGCCTCATGGATCGAAATAGAAACCGTATCGGCGTCCGGATAGTAGAAATTAATTTTTTTGGCTTTGGCCAAAGCGTTAATCTCGCTACTATTTGCCTTTATTTGAATGGTATCAAAATAACAAGCATTGGTCTGGTAATAGCCTAATTTTTCTAAGGCATCGGCAAGGGTGGTCGTTTTGTGATGTACCTTGTCTGCGATATCCTGAAGACCTTCTGGACCGTGATACACACCATACATTCCGGCCATTACTGCAAGTAAAACCTGTGCAGTACAGATATTGGATGTAGCCTTGTCGCGTTTGATGTGTTGTTCTCTGGTTTGAAGCGCCATACGAAGGGCACGATTGCCATTGGTATCTTTAGTCACCCCAATAATTCTTCCAGGGATATTGCGTTTGTAAGCTTCTTTTGTAGCAAAGTAAGCTGCGTGTGGCCCGCCATATCCTAACGGAATACCAAATCGCTGTGTAGTTCCAACAACCACGTCAACACCAAATTCTCCAGGAGCTCTTAATTTTACCAAGCTTAAAATATCGGCTGCAACAGCTACTTTGATGCCATTGGCGTTGGCATTTTCAACAAACTGGGCATAGTCATAGACCTTCCCTGAGGTGCCTGGGTATTGTAAAATGGCTCCAAAAAAGTCTTGGCCAAATTCAAACGTCTCATGATCACCTACCACAAGTTCTATACCTATAGGCGTAGCTCGTGTTTGTAAGAGTGATAGTGTTTGTGGAAGTATTTCTTGTGAGACAAAAAACTTAGAAACATTATCTTTTTTCTGACTTCGTTCTCTTACCGCAAACAATAACGCCATGGCCTCGGCTGCGGCAGTAGCCTCGTCTAAGAGCGAAGCATTTGCCAGCTCCATACCCGTAAGATCGGTGATCATGGTTTGGTAGTTGAGTAACGCCTCTAGTCTGCCTTGCGCAATTTCTGCCTGATAAGGCGTATAGGCTGTATACCAACCTGGGTTTTCTAAGATATTTCTCTGGATAACCGCAGGGGTGACCGCCTGATGATAGCCCAATCCTATATACGATCTAAATACTTCATTTTCATTGGCCAACTCATAGATATGAGCCGCAAATTCGTATTCGCTCATAGCTGGATCTAAGTCTAGCCGTTTTTTGAGACGAATGTTATCGGGAATAGTCTCAAAGAGCAATTGCTCCATAGAGTCAACACCAACTGTTTCTAACATTTGGTTTAAATCAGATCGACGAGGACCAATATGACGTAAGGCAAATGAATCTGTATTCATAATTATCGTTTGAATTTAGGATATGCAAAATTACGGCTAAAATCCTGAAAAAAAGGCATAAAAACATCATAGCCTAGTGGCTGTTTTTCACAAATAGTAGGGGTTATTAACAGTTGTACTATTTTTGTTTAATGACCCGTTTATATCAACTGTTCCGATTTTATATCAATAGTAGCATACACGTGGCTTTGGCTGTGGTATCCTTGGCTTTGGTAACCACCTGGTACTTTGATCAAAACTTGGACAAAACTTTTCTTGGCCTACTATTTTTTGGGACGGTGAGTGGTTATAATTTTGTTAAATATGCAGATGTGGCTCGATGGCATCATCGCAGTTTGACCTCAGGGCTTCGATACATTCAAATATTTTCCTTTTTCTGTGGGCTGGCATTTCTACTTTGTCTAAGCTATATGCCCATCCAAGTCTGGCTGTGGGGCGGTATTTTTGGAGTATTGACGCTTTTGTACGCCCTGCCTGTTTTTTCGCGTAAGCGTACCCTAAGAGCCATAGGTGGTATAAAGATTTACATCATAGCCTTAGTCTGGGCGGGTGCCACAGTGATCCTGCCACTAGTCTACCTACAATGGACCTTCACTGCCGAGGTCTATCTTTTTCTGGCTCAGAGACTACTATTTGTCTGGGTGCTTACCTTGCCCTTTGAAATCCGTGATTTAAAATATGATGAGGCCCATTTACAAACCCTGCCTCAGCAATTGGGTGTAAAAGGTGTGAAGTGGTTGGGTAATCTACTACTCGTTATTATGTTGGTCTTGATAGGGATTAGTACCGAAGTAGGGGGTAGCTATTGGATAAGCAGTGTATTAATAAGTGGATTGACAGCAATTGGGTTGTGGCAATCATCTAGAGCGCAACCGCCATTTTATGCAGCCTTTTGGATAGAGGGAATCTCGATACTATGGCTGGTACTGTATGGAATTTTATTAGGATTGCTCGTTTAATTG
>CAZJWI010000115.1:0-4697 GCA_964549485.1 uncultured Flavobacteriaceae bacterium | reverse complement strand
AGCAATAGGTCTAAGCTCGAAATGTTATATTTGTAGCAAAGGCAGTGGCCATTATTTGAAAACAAATGGCTCGCTAAAAAGCCTTTTTTTAAAACATCTTCGTGCAGCAACACAAAACTACAATAATCAACGATCCTATCTATGGTTTCATTGCCATACCTAACGGTCTTATTTTTGACCTCATTCAACATTCCTATTTTCAACGTCTGAGACGAATTACTCAAATGGGTTTGTCTTATCTGGTCTATCCTGGTGCTCACCACACGAGGTTTCATCACGCCGTTGGTTGTTTGCATATTATGCAAAAGGCTTTAGAAACACTTCAAAATAAAGGGGTTATGATCTCGACTGAAGAAAAAGAGGCTACCCTTGCCGCAATTTTATTACACGATATAGGGCATGGACCTTTTTCACATGCTATGGAACACAGTATAGTCGAAGGGATACATCACGAGCTTATTTCATTGAAATTTATGGAAGCGCTCAATAAAGAGTTTAACGGAAGTTTAACGCTTGCTATTGAGATATTTCAAGGAAGCTACTCTCGTAAATTCTTAAACCAGTTAGTTTCTGGACAGCTCGATATGGACCGTACAGACTATTTAAAACGCGATAGTTTTTATACGGGTATGGCCGAGGGTAATATTAATACAGATCGCATCATTGCCATGCTCAATGTGCATGACGATGAATTAGTGGTCGAAGAAAAAGGAATTTACACGGTTGAAAAATTTCTTGTAGCACGTCGTTTGATGTATTGGCAGGTTTATTTGCACAAGACGAGTTTGGTGGCAGAGCAATTGGTAACACGAGTGCTAAAACGCGCTAAAGAACTATCACATCAGGGGGTCCAACTACCAGCCAGTAAAGCATTAGATTATTTCTTAACCCATAAGATAAACGCATCCAATTTTGATACTAATGCTTTAAAAACCTTTGCCAAGTTAGACGATTATGATATTATTTCGGCAATGAAAGAATGGTGCAGTCATGAAGATTTTGTGCTACGAGAGTTATCAACCGCTATTATCGATCGTGATTTGTTAAAGGTGAAGATTAAAAATAAAGCTTTCGCGAAAGCAAAATTAGAGAAGCACATGAGCGCATTACAGTCCAAATATGGACTATCCAAACATGAGGCCAGCTACTTTATTTTTACGGGTACCATATCAAATCAAGCCTATAGTTACACTCAGGGAGGTATTAATATTAAAATGGCCAATGGAAAGATTGTAGATGTGGTAAAAGCCAGTGACCAACTTAGTCTTAAATCGCTGACCCGGGCAGTGGTTAAAAACTATATTTGCTTCCCAAAATCGAAAGGGTAAATTTTTCCTATTTTTGCAACTCATGAAATTTACAGCCGCTCAAATCGCAGGAATTTTGGAAGGTACCGTTGTGGGTAATCCCGAAGCCGCAGTTACCAAGCTTGCTAAAATTGAAGAAGGAGTCGAAGGCTCTCTTACTTTTTTGGCCAATCCAAAATACACTCCCTACATCTATAACACTCAGGCATCCATCACTATTGTCAATAGTGACTTCGAACCTGAAAATGAAATAGAAACCACCCTTATCAAAGTGGAAGATGCCTATAAGTCATTTTCTAAACTGCTCGAATACTATAATCAGGTCAAACTAAATAAGACAGGTATAGAGCAGCCAAGCTTTATTTCTGAAACCGCTACTTACGGCCAGCACCTCTATCTGGGTGCGTTTTCTTATCTAGGAGATAATGTCGTATTGGGAAATAATGTAAAAATTTATCCAAACGTCTATATAGGAGATAATGTTACCATCGGAGACAATTGTGTGGTTTTTGCTGGAGCCAAAATTTATTCCGAATCTGTGATTGGGAATACTGTCTATATTCATAGCGGCGCTATAGTTGGGGCAGATGGATTTGGCTTTACACCCAATGATAAAGGAGAGTATAGCAAAGTGCCGCAAACGGGTAATGTGATCATAGAAGATCATGTAGACATAGGAGCTGGTACCACTATCGATAGAGCTACTTTGGGATCGACCATTATACGAAAAGGTGTCAAATTAGATAATCAAATTCAGATAGCTCACAATGTAGAAATTGGAGAGCATACTGCTATTGCTGCCCAATCAGGAGTGGCGGGTAGTACCAAAATAGGTAAGCATTGTCTTATCGGAGGGCAGGTAGGTATCGCTGGTCATATTACCATTGGTGATCGGGTAAGGATACAGGCGCAATCTGGTATAGGACGCAATATAAAAGATGATGAAGTGCTACAGGGCTCGCCTGCCTTTAATTATGGCGAGTGGAATCGCTCTTATGTGCATTTTAAAAATTTACCTAAACTTGTGAAGAAGGTAAATCAACTAGATAAAAAAAGTAAATAATGGGGATGACAAGCGCTAAACAATGCACCATTGCTCAAGAAGTTACATTAAAAGGTGTAGGATTACACACAGGGGCAGAGGTTACCATGACCTTTAAACCAGCACCAGAAAATCACGGGTACAAATTTAAACGTGTTGACCTTGAAGGACAGCCTATTATAGCTGCTGATGCGTCTTATGTAACCAATACCCAACGCGGGACTAATCTGGAAAAGAATGGGGTTTCTATTCAAACCACAGAGCATGTCTTGGCAGCATGTGTTGGTCTTGAAATAGATAATCTACTTATAGAATTGGATGCTTCAGAGCCACCGATTATGGATGGTTCTTCTAAATTTTTTGTAGCTGCCTTAGAAGAGGCAGGGCGAGAGCAGCAAGAGGCTTGTCGTGAAGAATATGTTGTAAAGGAGGTCATTACATATATAGACGAATCTTCGGGTAGCGAGATTATTCTTATGCCAGCAGACGAATACAAGATAACGACTATGGTCGATTTTGGTACTAAGGTTTTGGGTACCCAAAATGCGAGTATTCAGCATATTTCAGAATTTAAGGAAGAAATTTCGGACAGTAGGACGTTTAGTTTTTTACACGAGATTGAGATGTTGCTTGAACACGGTCTCATAAAAGGTGGTGATCTTAATAATGCCATCGTTTATGTAGACAAAGAGCTTTCACCAGAAACAATGGATAAGCTACGCGTGGCCTTTAAAAAAGAACATATCGCGGTTAAACCTAATGGTATATTAGACAATTTAACCTTGCATCATCCCAATGAAGCTGCACGACATAAATTGCTTGATGTCATAGGAGATTTGGCGTTGATTGGAACGCGCATTAGAGGAAAGGTAATTGCCAACAAGCCTGGGCACTATGTCAATACTCAATTTGCAAAGAAGCTACAAAAAATAATAAAGGCCGAACGTCGCAATTATGTGCCTGAGGTCAACTTGCATGCAACACCAGTAAAAGATATAAACCAAATTATGGAGATGCTTCCGCATAGACCTCCATTTTTACTGGTAGACAAAATACTCGAACTTACCGAAGACTATGTCATAGGCGTTAAAAATGTAACTATGAACGAACCTTTCTTCGTAGGTCATTTTCCTGGCGCTCCAGTAATGCCAGGTGTTTTACAGATAGAAGCCATGGCACAAACAGGTGGAATTCTCGTTTTAAGTACAGTACCAGATCCAGAGAACTACCTAACTTACTTATTAAAAATAGATAACGTACGCTATAAGCAACAGGTAGTACCTGGTGATACCCTAATTTTCAAACTAGATTTAATGTCTCCTATACGCAGGGGGATATGTCAAATGCAAGCACGCGCATACGCCAATGGAAAATTGGTATCTGAGGCCGAAATAATGGCACAAATTGTTAAAGTAAAGAACACTTAAGATCATGAATCAGCCCTTAGCCTACGTACATCCAGGTGCAAAAATCGCTAAAAATGTAGTTATTGAACCCTTTACCACCATTCATAACAATGTCGTTATTGGAGAGGGAAGCTGGATAGGCTCAAATGTAACTATAATGGAAGGCGCACGTAGTGGTAAAAATGTAAATATTTTTCCTGGTGCGGTTATTTCTGCCATCCCTCAAGACAAGAAGTTTAACGATGAAGATACCGTTACTATAATAGGAGATAACACAACAATCAGAGAGTGTGTGACAATTAATCGCGGTACCACAGACCGTATGAAAACTCAGATTGGTAACAACTGTTGGATTATGGCTTATTGCCACATTGCACACGATTGTATCGTAGGTGATCACTGTATCTTTTCCAATAACAGTACGTTAGCTGGACACATAACCGTAGGTGATTATGTGGTCTTGGCAGGTATGGCGGCTGTGCAACAATTTTGTACCATTGGAAGTCATGCCTTTGTCACAGGTGGTTCGCTTGTGCGAAAAGATGTTCCGCCTTATGTCAAAGCAGGAAGAGAACCTTTATCGTATGTAGGTATCAATTCTATCGGATTGCGCAGACGCGGCTTCACCACCGAAAAGATTAGAGAAATTCAAAACATTTTTAGAATACTATATCAGAAAAATTATAATAATACTCAAGCCGTAGGCATAATTGAGGCCGAAATGGAAGCGACTTCGGAGCGCGATGAGATTTTGCAATTTATTCGCAATTCTCAACGCGGAATAATGAAAGGGTATTTTAATTCTTAATTAGACAATTACAACCAAATAGCTGTTGGTACCCTAACTAAGGGTGATTAGACAGCAAAAGAAACAAATTTTATTATGGCAACAACCTCAGACATCCGCAACGGACTGTGTATTCACTACAATAATGACATCTA
>CAZJWI010000114.1:0-15295 GCA_964549485.1 uncultured Flavobacteriaceae bacterium | reverse complement strand
GGGTTTTTGTATTTTACGCTTTCGCGAAAGCCTTCTCAACCACAAAACCGTAAAAGGATTTGTTTTTTTTAGATTTCTCTTTGGCGGCTCTCTACTGGTTACCAAAAAGGAGTGCAAAAGTACGTATAGTTTTCTGTTAATCAAAGTATTTATTAGCCAAAATAAAGGGTGGCCAGGCTGCATTTTTGATGTAACTTTACATTTTTAGTAAAAAACAGTCTCCCATGCCCTGGCACCTCTATCTTATGGCCGCGATGTATCTATTTGCGGGCCTCATGCATTTTATTAAACCCAAAGCCTATCTCGCCATTATGCCGGGCTATATTCCAGCCCACAAAGCTATGGTATTTTACAGTGGTGTAGCCGAGATAGTCTTAGGAATTGCCCTCTGTTTTGACACTACAAGAGACTGGGCTATTTACGGTATCATATTGATGCTGGCGGTATTTTTGACAGTACATATTGATATGCTTAGCAATGAGCGTATCAAAGGCAAGGTCCCAATGTGGTTTATCTATCTGCGGTTGCCTTTGCAGTTTGGGCTGATGTATTGGGCGTATTTCTATTTGGGATTATGACACTATTTAACACTACTCCAGAACTATTGCCACTCCCTGGCGCTAGTTGTTATTACTACTCGCAGTTTTTAACTGCTACTGCAGCCCAGGAGTACTTTGAGCTGTTGCTCGAGCAAACGCCCTGGCAGCAAGACGATATTACCGTTTTTGGCAAAGTATATGCACAACCCCGACTTACAGCACTTTATGGAAATAATGGAGTGCCTTATAGCTATTCGAATATCGAAATGCATCCTCATGAGTTTACTTCCGCTTTAAGCGAAATAAAAGACAAGGTAGAGCGCCATACTGGACATCAATTTACGAGTTGTCTGCTCAATCTCTATCGCAATGGCAAAGACAGTAATGGTTGGCATGCCGATGACGAAAAAGAATTGGGACCTCATCCCACTATTGCTTCGGTCAGTCTTGGGGCTACACGGATCTTTAAATTTAGAGAAAAGGCGAATAAAAAAAATACCTATAAACTAGAACTCACAGCAGGGAGTTTGTTGCTTATGAAAGGGACAACCCAAAGCCTATGGCAACACCAAATACCAAAAACTACCAAGGTAGTAGGTCCAAGAATAAATCTTACTTTTAGAACGATCCTCTAGCTGGGGGATGAAGCAACATGGCTTGATCAATTACAAAGGCATCAAAATTTCTGTGACTGTCTTAGAGCAGGCTTGCTCATTTATAGCCCGACTTAAAATAGGCTGAATGATTGCGTTCATCACACTAGGACTTGGGGTGCTGGGGTGAAAGCTCAGAAAATAAAATCTGGGAAGATAAGTGTAACTTGAGTTTAGGGGTTACTCGGCATTACCAATATTGGATCTTCCCAGATGAAGTGATGACTGCTTTAGGGGAAACAGTCATCGGTATAATTTGATTCTATTTTGAAATAAAACAGAAGGAATATCTAGGGATTATAAAACAAAGAGGTGCTTGTAAAAACAATAAACAACCAATCTTAAACCAACTTATTAAGCACCTCTTTATTATGAAAAAACTACTCTTATTAACCGGGGCAAAATTATGCATGCATAGTAAATTAGTTCTTGTAAATTTTTGAGTAAAAATTGTACAAAATTCGTAACTTACTGACACTAAGCACTACGAAAACGTTTTCGCTAGAAGATCGCTTTTGCAAACAAAGCGATCTGTCAAGTAATTTACTATGCAACGATTTAGTCTCAATGACATTTTTCACATAAAGCAGGCCACCAAAACCGGTGTTTTTAAAGAAAGTGCACAAAGAAATTACTTTGAAATCATTTTTATAATTGAAGGGAAAGGGCGCCATTTTATCAATGAGTTTATTGTGAGTTACGAGCAGGGCGATATTTTCTTAGTGGCTCCTAATGATGATAATCATTTTGAGATTCAAGAAGAAACCGACTTTTGTTACTTCCAATTTACCGAAAGTCTTTTTTCGAGCAAGATGAATCTGCCCGATCGCTCGTTTTGGCTACACCGGATTGAACACATTATTCATCATCCCAATTTATTGCCTGGAGATATTATACAAAACGATTACGATCGCGATCTCATTTGGCATATTCACGAGGCAATATTACGAGAATACAAAGCCGAAAAGGAGTTTTACAAACACAACATTTCTAATATGGTGAGTACAACATTGAGCATCATTGCCAGAAATATTAGAAGTGATTTTAGCCCTGTAATTACCAAAGGAAAAGATACCCACGCCACTATTGATGAAATCTTGGCCTATATCAGACAGCATGTTTACGAGACCGATCTAATGAAAATTAGTGCCATAGCCGAAAAGTTTCATATGACTCCCAGCGCGTTGAGTGCCTATTTCAAGAAAAAAACAGGAGACTCGCTGCACCACTATATTTTGATGTATAAACTGCATCTGGTCAAATACAGGCTTACCAATACTGATTTTACCGTTTCAGAAATTGCTTATCAGTTAGGATTTACTGATGAGAGTCATTTGACACGCATCTTTAAAAAGTATAATGAGTTGACTCCAAAACAATACAAACAAAAAGTGCTTACAAATAAAAAGGATTCCTAAAAATTGTAGACCTATTAGCCAAATATTTGATTGAGCAATCCTGCTAATCGCACCCCTCCTTTTTGGAGCTGCTTTTCCAATAGCTCAAAGTAGTCGTACATATAACGATAGCCCAGTTTTTCTCCTTTTTTAGTCTTTGCGTAAATATCCTTTACGAGTGATCTAGAATCTTCCATCCAGTCGTAATGCGTCCCTTGTTGTAAAGCTTTGCGTTGCTTTTTGCTAAGATCGCCTGTATTCATGGCCAATTCGGTATATGACATACTGTATTGCTCAATCATTTGTGTATCCCACACACGATGCAGGTTTGTCCCTTTCCCAAACCACTGCACCTGAAAGTCATTGCCTCCTTTGTCCTTGGCGATACCCGTATGTAAGGGCTGATGTAAATCTCCAATAAAATGAACTAAGAGTTTGAGGTGAAAAATTTTGTCTTGTCGAGGGCTATCCTCGTCTTGTAAAACGGCTATACAGGTATCGATACCCTGCATCAAATCACCCCTTTCACTTTTGGGGTGGGTGTCATAGGTTTTATCAAAGGGAACATTGACGTAGTGCCAGGGCCCATATGATTTGTAGCTAGCATCACTTTTTATTTCATCGGCATAGGTTGAAACCTCAGCCAATGAAGCGCCATCCAATAACTTATCAATTGCTTTTTTGGCCTTGTTGCTTAAATATTGCTGTGCTATATGTCCAGTGACTCTATGTCCGGTTTTGCCCCAATCATCATCGCTGGCAACCACACTGTTTGAAAGCAGAAACACCAAAGTAAGTAGTAAAAGTCGCATCTTTTGATTTTTTTGTACAAAGATACAGTTGTTTATAATCCCAAATCGATTTTAACTATTAAAGTCTGATCCGCGTTTCTTTTGGGTACATTATCTGATGCATCTGGCCACTTAGAATTGGTTTTATTATAGTACCTTCCTTATTGAATTAAAACCTTGGCATATCATTTGCCTTAAAGATGGCGTTATACAACTATAGAATTAAGTCTTATTATATGAACAGAATTGTTTTTTTGCTATTACTAAGTTGCGCTCCTGTTTTTGGACAACTCCCGTTTAATGAAGAGTTGAGTTCTGATCTAAAAATCAATAGTTTTGTCTACGGAACCCACCTAAAACCCGCTGCACCCACCACAACCCTGGCAATAATAATTTCTGGCTCTGGTGCCACCGATAGAGATGGCAACAGTCAAATGGCCCGCAATAATTCTTTAAAAAAGTTGGCCCAGGGGTTGGCAGCCCAAGGAATTGCAAGCTTCCGCTATGATAAAAGGGTTTTAACGCTTATGCGAAAAGGAGCCCTGCAAGAAGAAAAGCTGGTATTTGATGATTTTGTTTCTGATGCGGTAGCAGCGGCTCAATTCTTTATAGACCGGGATCAATATGACAACATTTACTTTATTGGACATAGTCAAGGTGCCTTGGTTGCCACCATTGCGGCACAAAAGGTGGCTGTTGACGGTGTTGTCTCTTTGAGTGGTGCTGGTCAATCTATAGATCAAACCATCATTAGTCAGATCGAATTGCAGATGCCAGATCTCAAAGAAAATGCCATCGCTGCCTTTAAAACGCTCAAAGAAGAAGGCAAAGTAAAAGATTTTAGCCCAGCCCTAGCCTCCATTTTTAGAGCCGAAGTACAACCATTTATGGCAAGCTGGATGCAATTTAACCCAAGAAGGGAAATACGGAAACTCAAGGTCCCCACGCTTATCGTAAGTGGAACTAAGGATTTACAGGTATCGATCTCAGAAGCCCAATTACTCAAAAAAGCAAAACCAGATGCCGAGCTTATACTAATAGAAGGTATGAATCACGTTTTGGTTACTATAGAAGGTGACGATTTGGAAAACTCAAAATCATACAATCAAACAAGCAGATCACTTAGTCCTGAGCTTGTGACACAGATTAGTAGCTTTTTAAAAAAATAAGAGACAGATTCACACCTCTTTTACCATTAAAATTGGGATATTTTTAGCTTTTGAGGGTGTCTGGCAAAATTGATAATTAGTCTATATTTGAGCCTATAAATTAATCTTCATGAAAAAATTACTTTCCCTATTGGTACTCGCCCTTTTAGTAACGGCTTGTGGACCTAAAGCTTCCATTGTAGAAAATACTACTGTAGCAGCCGCGATAGACCTGGTCAATGTTACTGATGATAAAGTAGCAGTTAGCATAACCCCGCCTACCTTTACCTCTGAGAGCACAGTGTTTTATATACCTGAAACAGTACCGGGAACCTATAGCGATGATGATTACGGTAATTTTATAGAAGAAGTAAAGGGATTTGATGCTAACGGAAATCCCATCACAGTTACCAAATTAAGCGATAACACCTGGTCAATACCAGAGGCTCAAAAACTGGCTAAATTGAGCTATCTCGTCAATGACACTTACGATATTGAAGCAAGTCATGGTGTTTTTTCGCCAGCAGGAACCAATTTTGACGCAGACAAGCAATTTATGCTCAATCTTCACGCTATGGTTGGCTATTTTGAAGGTAAAAAAGAGCTGCCTTATCAAATTTCTATTACACGCCCAGCCCACCTAACGGCCACTACCTCTATGCAGATGCTATCTCCAACGGCTAGCGATATTTCAAATACCGATTTATTTTCGGCAGCTAGGTATTTTGAAGTCATAGACAATCCCATTATGTACAACGCTCCCAACAAAGAGGTGTTTACTATAGGGGGTGTCACTGTAGATTTGAGTGTGTACAGCCCAAGTGGTGCAGTAAAGGCTAGTGACTTGCGCCCTAATGTAGAACGCATGATCAAAGGACAAATGAACTATCTCGGAGATCTTAAAACCACAGATCGCTATAGTATTCTTATCTATTTATCTAGCATGACAGATACCGACGCCCAAGGGTTTGGCGCTTTAGAACATCACACATCAACCGTGGTCGTCCTACCCGATGGCATGCCCCAAGATCGTATCGATGCGGCTATCGTAGACATAGTGTCTCATGAATTCTTTCATATAGTTACACCTCTTAATGTACATTCTAAAGAAATTCACAGTTTTAAATACAATGATCCGGTCATGAGTAAACACCTGTGGATGTACGAGGGTATTACCGAATACTTTGCCCAGCACTTTCAGGTACACGAAAATCTAGTAGATGCCCAGGCCTTCTACAATACACTTATTAGCAAGATGAACAGTGCTAAAGCCTATGATGAGAATATTCCCTTTACCGAAATGAGCGCCAAGGTACTAGAAAAGCCCTATTCTGATTATTATGTTCATGTTTATGATCGTGGGGCTCTGATTGGAATGTGCCTCGATATTCTCATCAGAGAACAAAGCAAGGGAGAGCGCGGGATTTTGAGCCTAATGAAAGAATTGTCTTCCAAATACGGAAAGACAAAACCTTTTGATGATGACAGCATAATTGCAGAAATCACAGCCATGACCTATCCTGAGGTAGGCCAGTTTTTTAAAGATCACGTACAGGGATCTGTTCCAATTGATTATGAACAATATTTTGCCAAAGTGGGTATAGCCCTTCAGGATGAATTAAAACCAGTAGGTTATTTCTTAGATGGAAATCAACCTTTTATTAGCGCAAGACAAGCCGAGGATGAAGTATTTATTATCCCTGGTATTACTGTGCATTCTTTTTTCAAAGAAATTGGAATTCAGGGAGGAGATGTAATTGTGAGCTTTAATGGCAAAAAGTATGGGGTCTCAAATGTATATGATTTGATAAGCGATCCTCAAAGTTGGAAAGTGGGAGATCCTATCAGCTTTGTTATAAAGAGAGATGGCGAAGAAATGACTCTCAAGGGCAATGTGTCTCAGCCAATGGCTAGCAAGCCTTCTTTGGTAGAATTGCAGTATTTTGCGGATAGTGAAGAATTGCAATTGAGAAATAGCTGGCTCTACGGGTCTTAAATATATCTTAAAGCTCATTTTTGACAGCGGTATTTTTCTACATTCGCTACTCTAACCAGAATGCATGTGTAGAAAAATACTTTTTTTATTCCTGCTGTTTTATGGTGCTGTGCTCTTGGCTCAGCAAAAACAAGTAGTTGTAAAGTATATAAATACTCCAATAACCATCGATGCCAGTCTCGATGAGTCACCATGGGATGATGCCGTTCCGGCCACAGACTTTTGGGAGTATTTCCCCACAGATACCATACAGGCCAAGCACCAAACCGAAATTAGAATGTTATTTGATGATGAGAAACTCTATGTTGGCATCAAAGTATATTCTTTAGGTAATGATTATGTAGTTCCCTCCTTACGTAGAGATTTTCGCGCAGGCGGAAGCGACAATGTCACATTGATGTTTGACACCTTTGCCGATGGAAATAATGCATTTTTATTTGGATCTAATCCAGAAGGAGTGCGTAGAGAGGCTTTAGTATCTGGAGGAGGCAAAGAACTACGCGGATTTACCACAAGTTGGGATACCAAATGGGAAGGTACATCAAAACAATATGATGGCTACTATGTAACAGAGTGGGCCATACCCTTATCTGCCTTCAAATATCGGGCGGGCGAAACCAGGTGGCGTTTTAATTGCTATCAGTTTGACACTCAAGGCAATGAGCGCAACACCTGGATTAACATCCCCCAAAATCAATTCATATTCAATCTGGCTTATATGGGTGATATGATATTTGAGAAACCCTTAGGAAGCCCCCGAAGCCCAATTTCTATAATACCCTATATCAATGCCTTTGCAGGGAAAGATTATGAAGAAGATGACAATCTCAGTGATTTTGGTGTGGGTGGCGATGCCAGGCTCACCATTGGTAATAGTCTGAATCTCGATCTTACTCTCAACCCGGATTTCTCGCAGGTAGAGGTAGATCAGCAAGTGACCAATCTTACGCGTTTTGAGATCAATTTGCCCGAACGCAGGCAGTTTTTTATTGAAAACAGTGATCTCTTTGCAGATTTTGGAAACGCACAAGATGCCAATCCTTTTTTTTCGCGGAGAATAGGGATTGCTAAAGACACCACAGATACCACCATTCAAAATGACATCCTAGCTGGTGTTAGACTTAGTGGAAAGTTAAATAATAATTTTCGCGTAGGCTTACTCAGCGTTCAGACCACCGCCGATAAAGACAACGAGATTGGTGCAAACAACAACACCGTACTGGCACTACAACACAAATTATTTTCTCGATCAAATATTAGTTTTCTCTTCGTTAACAGACAAAATACAGGTGACGAAGATTTTATATCTGACGCAGAATCTTATAACCGCGTAGTGGGTTTAGATTACAACCTTGCAAGTGCAGATAATACCTGGTTTGGTAAATTTTATGCGCATAAATCATTTACTCCTGAGGTGTCACAAGATGACTACTCTGCTGGAGCTAGCCTACAATACAATAGCAACAGCTGGCGCATTAGAGGTAGTGGTCTAATCATAGGCGAAAACTTTAATAGCGATCTGGGTTTTATTAGAAGGAAGGATATATTAAAAATTGATCCGAGAATCGATAGACTGTTATTTCCAAAAAAGGGCGTTATTAATAGACACACTTTTAGTTTTAGTCCTGAATTTATCTGGCGGCCTAATTTGGATATGCAAAATACAGATTACAACCTCCAAACTTCGTGGAATGCCGAATTGAAAAACACCTCAAATTTTTCGGTACGCATGTTTAATCGGTATGTATTTTTATTTGACAGTTTTGACCCAAGCCGATCCGATGGTACGCCACTACCTGCTAATACAGAGTATAGCTGGACATCCTTCCAATTGCAATACCGTTCTGACCAACGCAAAGTACTGTCGTATGAGATTAGCCCAACCGCTGGCCAATTTTTTAATGGTGATTTGTACGGTCTTCGGGCTAATGTTAATCTGAGATTACAGCCGCATTTCAATTTGGCTTTTCAGGCGCGATATGATTACATCCAATTGCCCAAGCCTTTTGCTACCGCCAATTTGTGGCTGTTAGGACCAAGAATTGATGTCACTTTTAACAAATCTGTATTTTGGGCAACCTTTATCCAATATAGCTCACAGTCTGACAACTTTAGTATCAACAGCAGGCTGCAGTGGCGTTTTGCCCCACTGTCTGATCTGTTTTTGGTGTACAATGATAATTATTTTACAAACACCTTATTTGCACCCAGAGTGGGAGCTATCAATTTGAAACTCACCTATTGGTTATACCTCTAATATTTGTGGTATTTTGTGCTTTTGAAATCTAATCTGTGATCTTTTGCTTTTAAAAGATTTTAACGACAAATACGCTATCCTATGACGCCACAAGATGCTCCGCTATTAACAAATGACGCTGTTATTTTTGGGATGCTCGCTCTCATTCTCGGATTTGTTTTTTACACCTCTAGTAAAAAAGAGGGCTTCTGGGCTAAGTTCTATACCTATGTGCCTGCGCTGCTTTTGTGCTATATGTTACCAGCCTTTTTAAACTTTTTTGGGCTGGTAGAAGAAGAATCATCCAATCTTTATTTTGTGGCAAGTCGGTATTTACTGCCTGCAGCTATTGTGCTTTTTACCTTGAGTGTCGATCTAAAGGCTATATCTAATTTAGGTCCCAAAGCCATAATCATGTTTTTGACGGGAAGCCTTGGTATCATCATAGGTGGCCCCGTTGCAGTACTTATTATCTCATGGATCTCTCCAGAAACTCTAGGTGGCAGTGGCCCAACCGAAATATGGCGAGGTCTATCCACCATCGCAGGAAGCTGGATTGGAGGTGGCGCCAATCAAACGGCCATGCTAGAGATTTACGAATTTGACAAAGAAGAGTTTGGGAAAATGATTCTAGTAGATGTGCTCATTGCCAATCTATGGATGGCCATCCTATTACTAGGCATCGGCAAATCAAAGAAAATTGACGCCTGGCTCAAGGCAGATAATAGCGCAATAGAACGTCTAAAAGAAAAAGTGACAGCCTTTTCACAAAGTGTACAACGCAACCCCAGCTTGAGCGATCTCATGATCATTCTGGCTATCGCCTTTGGTGGTGTAGGCATCGCTCATTTTGGGGCCGATTTGATGACCACGGCTTTTAGCGATATTGAAAAGAGTTCTTCCTTATTCACTTTTACCAAACAATTCTTTTGGTTGGTCACCTTTGCCACCATCATTGGAGTCTCGCTTTCTTTTACAAAACTCAAACGCTACGAAGGCGCTGGAGCGAGCAAATTAGGAAGTGTATGTATTTATATATTGGTCGCTACCATTGGTATGAGTATCGATCTGGGTAGTGTATTTGACAACCCAGGTTTAATAGCCATTGGTCTTATTTGGATGATGATACACGCAGGCTTGCTTATTTTGGTCGCCAAATTGATCAAGGCCCCATATTTCTTTTTGGCCGTGGGAAGTCAGGCCAATGTCGGAGGCGCAGCCTCTGCTCCCGTTGTCGCTGCCGAGTTTCATCCCTCATTGGCCAGTGTAGGAGTACTATTGGCTGTATTTGGATATGTGGTGGGTACCTATGGTGCTATTTTGTGTACAATTTTAATGGAAATGGCTTCGGCGAGTTAGTATTTACGCCAAAATAATAGCATCTTTGTAGCGCTTTAATGCATACTATAATGAAAAAAACTATCTTTCTTTTAGCACTTAGCTTAAGTGTGCTATCTTGCTCAAGATCAGGTGATTTAAAATTAACCGGAACCGTCAAAGGCTTGAAAAAAGGTACCTTGTACCTACAGAAAATTCAAGATACCGTTCTGATAAATATCGACTCTCTAAAAGTAGACGGAATTTCTGATTTTGAATTGTATGCCGATTTGAAAGAGCCTGAAGTGTTATATCTACATTTGGACAAGGCCGATGCCTCAGGATATGACGATCGCATTCGGTTTTTTGCCGAGCCTGGAGAGATGAACATCATAACCTCCTTAAAGAATTTTGAAAGTTTTGCTGCCATAACTGGCTCTCAGAATCAAATCAAAATGAATGAGTACTTAAAAATGAGTGCCCGATTTAATGATAAAAATCTAGATTTACTCAAAGCATCTTTTGAGGCTCAAAAATCTGGAGATCAAGAGGAGATACAGCGGTATGACGACAGTCTGCAAAATCTGCTTAGATCAAAATATAGATATACGGGTAATTTTGCAGCTACCAATAAGGATTTGGCTATTGCACCTTATCTCATTTTAACCGAAATTCCAGATGCTACTGTGGCCTACTTAGATACGCTCTACGGTCGTTTCCCTAAAAAAATCAAAGCTTCAAAGTACGGTCGCGATCTTCAACGTTTGATTAAGGCGCGCAAAAAGGATGGTCAATAATTTCTTGTAAATGGTCTGTAAACGCTTTCGCGAAAGCGTAAAGAGAACCTATGGCTGTAACAGTTGGATTTGTTGAGTAAATACTCTGTAAAACCCGTATTGATCGATGGCATATAGTGTGCTTTCAACCACTGGCTGTTCTAAGGCTAGAAAATAATAAGCACTTAAACCTGTGTCAATTTTGAGCTCGGGATCCCAAAGTATTTTAGCCGTCGGGTTAGCCCCTGTAATTTGAAATGGAGGTTGGAAAGGTGTATATGACTCAAAGCCATTGGTGGCGGTATTTTTGATCAAAGCATTAGAATTTTCAAAACTCAGCTTTCTGTAGATATAAATAGTACCTCCACTACTCCCTTCTACCCCATTGTGTTCGTAATAGACCTCGTCTATATTATCTAGCGGAAGGTCTCTAAGTGGGCCATTATTTCTAAATCCATCTACATAGAGTAGCGGTGGAGGTTCTAAGATGGTTCTGCTAGCAATGAGGAGGCCATCGGTAATGGGATCGATAGTCACTTTAAAACCGAGCTTGCGGATATAGTTTGATAAAAACGTATATCGCTTGGCCATTTTACTGTCTATTTTGTCTGCTTCAAAAAATGCCAAACTTAAATTGGGGTTGCGAGAGACATTGACGGTTTCTTTCTCCTTTTGAGCCGTAACGACTACATTGTCAAGAGCGAGTTCATCTTTGACGCTAATAAAGGCTTCGGGCTGATCTAAAGCCTCTTGGGTGTCGTTGAGCCAGGATTGAAATGGCAACAAATCATTGGTCTCTAGGACAGGATTGTCTGATGGATTTGGAGAGATCGTAAAATCTATGGTCTCTTCACCCGTACCCGCAGGAATGATTGAAAAATAGACAGCTGCATCTTTAATCATATGAATACGATCTATTGAAAATGCACCATTGCTCATGATCTGCGCATCGTAGAGTTGGCCCAAGGCCTTTTGATACATCGTTATGCTTTGATTGGGAGCTACATCACTGTTGACACTTCCTTCAAGGCTAAAATAGTTGTGAACTTCTTTTGTCTTAACAGGATGTATTGAAAATATAGATTGCCAGTTTAGCTCACTAGAACCCATCGCTAGAGCAAGCTGATCTAATAAAGCGGCCTTTTTACGACTTTCTACCCCGCTTAGATAGCGATCACTAATCCGGATATATTTATCATATTTATTTAGCATCTTACTATACGCTGGTACCGTCGTTAAAGAGTAATCATTTGACACCCCCAAACTAAGACTTGCACTGCGCAAGTTTTCCAAATTGCCCCAAAATAAACCGACGGTATCCTTGACTTTTGAAACGACCGTAGCCTCTGGTGATGCAAATTCATCTATACCGTAATCGTTGTATATAAAACGTTCGTACAATAGGTTTTTAGATTGATCAAAAATGGAAATAATATTAAATCTAGGAGCTATGGAAGGTTTAGGTATTACGATAGTTCCTTCTTGTTCTGAGAGCACATAGTCAATGGTTTGTATGGATTGAAGATTGTGAATCGCGACCGTCACCGCTTCAGGTTCTTGAGATGAGGAACTGCTATTGGTGGGCGTATCTTTTTGATAAGACACTAAAACCTTATTGTTGAGCAGGGCATTTACCTTAAAAGTTACTTGCGCTTCAATCACCTTTGGCAAGTATTTTCTAAGCACTACTCCATCGTCAAAAAACACCTCTAATTGATACGTTTTTGCTATTTCTGGTCGAAATTGAAGAGCACCGTGCCCGCCATATAATGGCTGTACATCTTCCATAACCACCTTTGCGTTTTCTTCAACCAATCTTATACTACTTATTCTTCTTGTTGGTTCGAGATTAGAAATGTAAAATGAAATGGTATTGGAAACTCCGGCATACAAACGACCTCCTTCTGCACTCACCTCCAGCGTTGGAATCAAGCCTATATCATCACTACGTAGTTCTTGTGCACTGGCATACACCTGTATCGGCATTATAGCTTTATTACTTATGATAGTGCCAGACTTGTCTCTAGTAGTAGCCACAACGATATACTTACCCTTTTGTATTGACAGATTTAAACCGCCTTTTGCAAGACCATCGCTCATATGATGGTAACTCGTAAAAACACGCTGATTATTATAATTATAAAACGAAAGATCAAGCATCACAGCCGCCCGTTGGGTTGCATCTGGCAGCGTTCTAAAACAACTAAAATAGATCGTCTCTGTAACTAGATACTGCTGTTTGTTGAGTTGTAGAAATAAACTCTCATGCCTATTTGCCATGAATTGCGCATATTGTTCGGCAATACTTTTGGTACTATTTTGGCCAAGGCTTACCGAGCTAGACAATACAGAATAGAATACAATCGATAGATAGAATCTCATAGCTAAGGCATAGTTTTAACGAAGATACAAACGGACACTCTTAAGAAAATGATAAAAAAGTATGCGTATAGTTTTTTACAACCAAAGTTACTATATCCTACTAACAAGCCATCATACAGACAAGGCATTACAAATTAGCAGTAAGACCAAATAGTCCTGTCAAACAATGGTGGTTAAAAAGAGTAATTAGGTCGTGTTTAAAGTCTTCTGGCTGCCATATTAGATTATTCTCTTTTACAGCCATGTTGTAGTACTAAAATTACAGAGGGTAGCAGTACTGTGTGGATGTTGTTATTGGTTAGATGCTGGGGTGGGTCGTAATATTTTTTCCATTTTTCTACCTCTGGCCAGTTCGTCTATTAATTTGTCCATATAACGTACTTTTCTCGTGGTATCATTAGAAATCTCTTCTACTCTATACCCACAGATCACTCCTTTGATATACTGAGTATTAGGATGCAGAGTGGCATGTTCAAAAAAATCCTTAAAGTTAGTTTTATCTAGGATTGCCTTTTCTAAATCTTTCTCACTGTAGCCAGTGAGCCATTTTATAACTTGATGTAATTCTTCCTTCGTCCTTCCCTTCTTCTCTACCTTGGTGAGATAGTGAGGGTAAACCGAAGCAAAAGACATGGTTGCTATGCGCTGATCGTGATGACTAGTATCTGTCATAGGTTGACATTTAATGATTACATATTTTTATAATGCTAACTACCTGCTAATGGCGATCCAAAAACACCCACAGCAAGCTCGGCCCAAACCAAAAGTAAGCCAAGGCAAATTAGTACAATCCAGAACCATTTATAAGCACTATGTTTATATTTTCTACTAATCCATTCCAGGGTTAGCGCTGTAGCCAGAAGTAAAAATGCAGCTACCAAAAAATCAATCACGCCCCAGTTAACCTCCTGCGTAAACTGCATAGCAATTAATGGAATAAGAAGTAATGAAACAACGCTGTAAATAATTCTTATGATACGTTTTGATACCATACTATCCATATAAATACCTAACTCTAGATGATACTCTTAAAGATATAAAATATCTTTAAGATGAAGATTTTTGACATACGAAGCTTAAAAAACTGAGCCGCTTAAAATACCTATTAACCTTTTCTAGCTTTGCTTGAATTGATCTACTCAATCAAAACGTTTACTAATCATTCGGATTTGCCCCATATGATTGGCTTGGTGTTCCATTACGTGATACCAGGCCCAATGATTGTTCATATTGCCCGACTTGACTTTGGCCGCAAACCATTTGTCGTCTTTAGTTTTTAACAAACGTTTGGTTTCTGCGCGCACCTCACTCCAAAGATCGAGATAATAAGAAATGGGCTTATCTACGAGTTGAGCTCTTCCCTTGTCTCCCAAACTCAAAGCTGCCTCCCACATAAGGCGCTCCTTCTCATTAAAGCCTCTGTTTTCAAAAGTGTACAATTGATAATAGGCCTCGGTAGCGGCCAGGTGCATGATCATCGCGCCTATTCGATTGGCGTTTTCATCTAGCAAAAAATCAGTTTCTTCCTGTGATAGGCCTTGAACACTATAGGTGACTCTAGATTTAAGATCGTCAAGCATAGCTATGGTAGTTCCAATTTGAGGAGAATATCCTTTTTCTGGTTTGATCATATTTTGAGCTTTCGCGTCCAGCGAAAAAATAGTTAGAACTATTACAAGACTATACAAAGCGGCGGTTTTCATAATTGACTTATTTTAGGTTGTGATTTATCAAATAAAGTGCTGTTACCCACAAGATAGTATTTTAAAGGTCTTACAATTATTATATTCTCTTAATTAACAGTCTCTTTTAACAATGACGAAGTAACGTTCTTTAATTCATATGCAATGTTAATTTCTTCTTTTGTATTGCCAAAGGGACGAAGGGTCATATTTGGTCTGGAATATCAAAAATAGAGAGCAGCTAGGAGGTACGATAGGGTAGACTTTTTTACTTTGTTAAATAATATAACGTCAACCTTATTGTTTTATTCAACTTGTTCATTTTTGCATTGATCAAAAACAGGGGCGAACGGCAATTTTTGATCTGGTAGATCAAAA
>CAZJWI010000113.1:0-16809 GCA_964549485.1 uncultured Flavobacteriaceae bacterium | reverse complement strand
ACTTTTGACGCTGTCAATAAAAGAGAATTAGAGCTTGGCGCCGCTACGATGACAAGTCTTATTTATATGATGGATAATTACATCCTTAAACCTGCTCGTTTAATTGAAAGACCTATAAAAGATTAGTCCAAAATAGTGGCGGTTACTGTCTCCACTTTACCCATATAACGACGGTAACATCGGTTGCCGTGGTGGCTGCGTCTCTCGCTCTTGCAGTGATATACTCTCCCGCACTAAATTGAAGATTGGCGGTATTGTCTGTGTAGCGCAGGCTAGCCAATGAGAAGGTCTCGTCAATAGAGTTGGTGCCCGCAGCATCTCTCGCTCTGATATTGATATTGGTGTCGGCTCCAGAAGCAGCCATAGCTGTGATGGCTACTATGGTTCCATCTGAAGGCATTAATGCGCCAGAAACTCCACTCACCATATTACCTCCAAAGTGTAGATTGTCTGTATCTACATTACCATTACGTCCAAATTGCAAGGCAACGGTCTCTACAGAGAGCCAGCTGTTCCTAACACTATCATCATACATATATAAATTCCCATTTATAACGGCTAGCTGCCCGTCTGCCAGATTGGTGGTTGGTACAGCTTGAGGTACAAGTTCGAGCGCAGCGATAGGATCACTTCCAGAATCTATCGTTAAGGTGGCGCTTGGGCTAACAGTTCCTATACCTACTTGAGCAAATGCCAAAGTTGTTGTAAGGCATAAACCCAATAGGATATATTGGTTTAATAATTTCATAATGTCCTGATATTCAATTTGCGTAATGTACCAAAGTTACAGCATCGTGTAGCGCCAATGAACAAAGTTGTAGACTATTCGATCAGACGGTTGCTTTTATCGACGAAATGGTATGGTTTTAATTTATGTTGGGTATTTTTGCCTTTTTTAAAACGCGATCTTTTGTGCAACTAGCTGCTTATACCAAAGAATTCAAGACCAATCTCAGTATTGCCTTTCCCATTATGTTGGGACAATTGGGTCATATACTTGTGGCTCTTGCCGATAATCTCATGGTAGGTCAACTAGGAGCGGCACAGCTAGCCGCTGTGAGTTTGGGCAATAGTCTCGTTTTTATTGCTTTGTCATTAGGAATAGGATTTTCATTTGCCATTACCCCACTAGTGGCCGAGGCTGATGGCGCTGGCTCTATCGCAAAAGGACGACTGCACTTTCATCACGGGGTAATCATGTGTGCTATTAACGGATTGCTACTGTTTTTACTCCTTTTGGTAGCCAAACCCATTTTATATCATCTCAATCAGCCAGAAGAGGTTGTAGTCTTAGCCATTCCGTATCTCGAAATTGTTGCGCTTTCTATGATTCCTTTGATGATATTTCAAGCCTTTAAACAATTTGCCGATGGTCTTTCTCAGACCAAACACGCTATGTATGCCACCTTACTTGCAAATGTTGTCAATGTGATCTTTAATTACTTTTTGATCTATGGCATTTGGATTTTTCCAAGATTAGAGGTTGAAGGTGCTGCCTGGGGGACACTGATCTCTCGTTTTTTTATGTTGTTTTTATTGGTGTTTATGCTAAAGCGTATCAAACCCTTTCAGCCCTATTTTCATTGGGGCAGCAAAGAACACATCAAGTGGGGTGAGTTTGTAGTCTTGTTTAAGTTGGGATTCCCAACAGCCCTGCAAATGTTTTTTGAGGTAGGGGTATTTACCTTTGCTATTTTTCTTTCTGGTATTTTGGGGACCAATGCCCAAGCGGCCAACCAAATTGCGCTCAATCTTGCTTCTATGACCTTTATGATTGCCGTAGGCCTAGGAGTAACAGCTACCATTAGAGTTGGAAATCAAAAAGGAAAAAGTGACTTTATTAATTTAAGACGTATTGCATATTCAATTTTTTTACAAGTTTTTATTATTGAGGCTGTTTTTGCTGTAGGTTTTATTGCGTTAAAGGATGTCTTACCTCCATTTTATATCGACAATATAGAAGTGATTGTCTTGGCCTCTCAACTTTTGATTGTAGCTGCCCTATTTCAATTAAGTGATGGGATACAGGTGACTATTCTTGGCGCTTTGCGAGGATTACAAGATGTCAATATCCCTACACTCATTTGTTTTATAGCTTATTGGATCATCGGTTTTCCTGTGATGTGGTACCTTGGTAAAGCCGATCAACTAGGAGCCGAAGGGATTTGGGTGGGCCTGCTTGCAGGGTTAACAGCATCTGCAGTAATGCTCTATTTTAGATTTAATTACCTTAGTAAAAAGTTAATCAAAGCCCATACTAACTAATACGTATTTGATTTTATGATGACAATACCCAAATTTTTAATAGGTGATAATTCTGAATTTCCAGATGCCATCTTTGTGATACATACCGAGTTTCCGCGTTTTATCATAGACCTTACCAAAGATGAAGTAAGCTGGCTTGAAGAATTTGACCGTCAGGATGAGGCCGAGCTAGCCACAGAGACTGAAAATGCCATCAAAGCGGCTACAGAGTTTTACGACGCCGAAATCGCAAAGTACGAAACCGACTAAAGTCCCTATGGAGCAACTTCTTGCCTACGATAGTCAGTTATTTGAATTTCTAAATGGCCTGGGATCATCTCGCTGGGATGGTTTATGGCTAATCATTTCTCATAAATTATCGGCCATTCCGTTATACGCGCTGTTACTCTATGGTATTTATAAGGTGTATGGTCTCAAAAATCTGCTTATTACCGTAGTCATCGTGGCATTGCTTATTACTTGTGTCGATCAATTGGCCAATCTTTTCAAATATGGCATTCAAAGACCGCGTCCATGCAGAGTCGATGCTTTAAGCGAACATATCCGTTTTATAGCAGCGCGATGTGGCCGCTATGGTTTTTTCTCGGCTCATGCCGCCAATAGTATGGCTGCAGCTGTTTTTGCGGGCCTAGCCCTGCGATCTAAATACCCTAATGTCATTTTTGCATTACTCTTTTGGGCGGCTCTGGTAGGTTATAGCCGTATCTATCTCGGGGTGCACTACCCAGGAGATGTTTTGGTTGGGTGGAGCATTGGGGCTGTGTTTGGTTATCTGTTCTTTAGATTACAACAATTCCTTATTAAGAAGTATGGGGCTATCTAGTCTTTTGACGGGCCAATAAAGCTTTGGCTGCCTGAAAAGGTGAGCGGTCTCCCCGAGCTACTGCGTCTAGTGTGCTCGTCAAATGCTGAGCTACATCAGGATGGCTATAAAATTGATCCTTTAATGCATTTTCGATAGTTTGTACCAGCCAATATTTATTTTGTTCGGCTCGTTTTTGAGAAAAGAACCCGTTGGCTTTTGTATGCTGCAAGTAGGTGGTAACCTCTTTCCATATTTCAGCAATTCCTTCTTCTTCCAAAGCACTGCATAAGGCTACTTTTGGTGACCAGCCACTTTCTTTGGGAGGATATAAGTGCAACGCTTTCGCGAAAGCAGACTTAGCCATACGAGCAGCCGTCTTATTATCACCATCGGCCTTATTGATCACTATTGCATCGGCCATCTCTATAATCCCTCTTTTGATACCCTGTAATTCATCTCCGGCACCTGCCAATTTGAGCAGCAAGAAAAAATCAACCATTGAGTGAACCGCATGTTCTGATTGTCCCACTCCAACGGTTTCTACTATGATAACGTCAAAACCAGCTGCCTCGCAAAGTATCATGGCTTCTCTTGTCTTGCGTGCTACACCACCTAATGAATCTCCAGAAGCAGAAGGTCTAATAAATGCTAGGGGGTTTTGAGATAATTGTGCCATGCGTGTCTTATCACCTAGTATGCTGCCTCGTGATACAGAACTCGAAGGGTCAATGGCCAGCACAGCGACTTTTTTACCCAAGGCTGTAAGATAACCACCCAAGGCCTCGATAAGCGTACTTTTACCTACTCCAGGGACCCCTGTAATTCCTAATCTTACCGCCTTGCCTGCATATGGCAAACACTGTTCGATCAGCGTTTCGGCTTCTTTTTGATGTAAGGTCGAAGTACTTTCAACCAAGGTGATCCCACGACTAAGGGCTGTATAATTCCCTTCTAGTATCTCTGGTACAAGTGTGACAGCCTGTTTGAGCTTAGGAGCATCTGTACTGGATAAGCTTTGATCACCAGTATTTTGAGCTTTAGAAAAAAAAGCGGGATTGATACCTTTAGGTCGTTTTTTTTGAGCACTCATTGGGTCGCTAACAATAGATATGGGTATGACTCGTGGTTCGAAGATACAAAACAACCCTATATGCCCCTATGGCTTTTGTAAATAGGCTAAGTGATGATTTTATAAAAAAAATGATTTGTTTTGCAACATCGCCTTTTTTGGCTCGTATTTAAAACGAACAGCTATTAAAACTAACCATTCTATATTTTGCTGACCACAGACATCATAGAAAAATGCAAACGCAACGATCGAAAAGCACAGCTGCAGCTGTACAATAAGTACTGTGAGGGTATGTACCACGTCGCTTTTCGATTTTTAAAGAATGCATTTGAAGCCGAAGAAGCTATGCATGAAGGCTTTATTAACGCCTTTTCAAAGCTTCATCAGTTTACCGGAGAAGTCACCTTTGGTGCCTGGTTAAAACGTATCGTGATTAATAAGAGCCTCGATATGATAAAGGCAAAGAAGGCCATACTGATTCCGCTCAATGAAGAAGTGATCACAAAAGTAGATGATAGAGATGAGGGCTGGCAGGTAGAAGATGGCGTAACAGCTGCTACTATCAAGCAAACCATCACCAATCTCCCAGACAAATATGGCTACCCGCTAACGCTGTTTTTAATAGAAGGGTATGATCATCAAGAAATCTCGGAGATTTTAGAGATTACAGAAGTAGCTTCACGGACCTTGGTGCACCGAGGTAAAAAGAAGTTACAAGAATTATTAAAACAACAGAGTTATGGCACAGGATCTTAGAGAGCTACTCAAAAATGATACGACAACTTCTGCCTCGTCTATGAGAACTGGACATCAGGCGCGTTTTGAAAAGAAGTTAAGTGTGGCTTTGCCGCAAGATAATACCGATCGTAATGATACCTCCAAAGGATCTTTTGTACTGTGGATGAAAATTGCCGCAGCGGTAGTTTTGACAGCCGGTATATTGTGGTTTGTGGGTAAGAACGCTTTCGCGGAAGCAGACTCCAACACCTTAGTAAGTACGGAAGAGACAGCTCCCGATGATAAGCAGGAAGTGTTATTGAGTAATATTTCTCCAGATTTTGCAAAGATTGAAAGTAGGTATTTAGCAAGTGTCAATTTACAATTGGCGCAGCTTGAAATCACCGAAGGCAATAAAGACCTAATCGATGCTTTTATGGTGCAACTGTCCAAACTCGATGCCGAATACAAACGTTTGAATCAGGAAATTACTCAAACGGGTATTACTGATGAAATGGTTTCGGCTATGATTGACAATTTAAAATTACGTGTTGAGCTCATGCTCAAATTAAAATCGAAATTAAAAGAACTAAAGGCAGAAGCCGAAATGGCAGATGCCATCCAAACGATCTAAACAATGAAAACAATATATATCAAATCTTTAGTTGTCTTTGTCTTAATGGCAATGTCATCTGGGCTATTTGCCCAATCAAAAAAAGTTAAACTCGATGAGCGTTTTAACGTTAATAAAGACGTTACTATTGAGATAGATACACGTTATGCCGATGTTATTTTTGAAACCTGGAATAAAAATGAAGTGGCTGTAGAGGCCTACGTAGAAGGAGAAGATGCCGCTGAGGCTGCTCGTGATTGGGACCTAAATGTGAGTGGTAATAGCAACTCCATTACTATTTCTAGTGCCAATGGCTATGCCGATGCAAAAGTATACGACCTAGAAGATCTTGACGATTTAGAGATTGATCTGGGTGGTTTAATAGGAAATTCGATCACTATCGTAGAGCCTATAATGGAGGGATTGGTAGGCCCATTATTGGAAGGGATTTCTGGAACTCCTTTGCCAAAAGAGTATTATGAAGAGATGAGTAAGATCAAATTTGATCATCAGGCCTATAAACGGGATGGAGAAGCCTACCTCAAACAGTGGGAGAAAAAAATGGAAAAGACTTTTGGTCCCGAATTTGACCAGGCCATGGAAAAGTGGGAAAAAGATTTTGAAGAAAACGCTGAGCAATGGAGCCTCAACCTAGGAAGTCTTGGAGACATCCCAAAATGGCCCTTTACCGATACTAGAAGTATGACCTTTAATAGCGATGAGTACGAAGACGACAAACAGGCGTATGTTGACAAATTAAACCGCAAATACGGGACAAATGTCACAGTAAGAGAGACCGATCGCTGGTTAGAGGACATGGAAGCCTGGGGCGAAAAATTTGGAGAAGACATGGAAGAATGGGGTGAAGATTTTGGAAAGTCGATGGAAGCCTGGGGTGAAAAATTTGGAGCCTCAATGGAGAAAGCTTTTGAAAACTGGGGGGAAGACTTTGGAAAATCTATGGAAGCCTGGGGTGAAAAGTTTGGAGAAAAAATGGAAAAATGGGCCGAAGAACACGAGGCCGAGTGGGAAGAACGCTCAGAAAAGGACGAGCATGGGAATACCCATAAAAGTATTCGTTTTAGCTTTGATAGCGACGACAAGCCTTCATCCAATCGCAAGGTAAAACGCATCATTAAAGTTAAGATGCCCAAAAAGGCCGAGCTCGATTTGAACGTGAGATACGGCAAGGTAAAAATGGCCGATGTTTACAATCCAAAGGCCAACATTTCTCATGGCAGTCTTGCTGCTACAACCATAAACGGAAAACAAACCAATATCGAAGTTTCCTACAGCCCTGTGGCTGTAGGAACTTGGGATGGAGGTAGCTTAACCGCGAGTCACGTCAAAAAATGCAATATTGCAAATGGGGGCAATATGGCCATTACTTCCAATTCGAGTAATGTTTTTATTAATCAACTGCTCAGTTCGGCTATGATCTCTGGATCTTTCGGAGAATTGTCTATTGCCAAAGTAGCCGATAATTTTGGAGCCCTTAACATAGTGTTAGAAAATAGTGATCTTGCGCTAAAGTTGCCACAATCGGCTTTTAATTTTAGTTATAGTGGTGAACACAATGATTTTATATTACCTAAACAACTGGAAACAAAATCGGTGCAAAATGGAAAATCTCAGATGGTCAATGGTTTTCACAAGTCTAGAAGCACGGCCAACGTAATTACCATAACCGCCAAATTTAGCGACCTATTGCTTAATTAAATTCCTAATCATACTACTCAAATTAATTGATTAAAAACATTTTGACTACGGTCAATCCTATTTGACTAATTACCATAATTTAAATAGCAAAGGCTATTTCTTTTTTTTGAAAGTTTTTTGGGTCATCCTAGAAAGTTCTCTTGTAGCAGCACCCAGCTGCTTTCTTTATTGGGCCTAAAAGATATTGTCAAATTGAGCACAGCTCAAGATAAAGTGCTTCTAGCTACCTCTAGCTTTTTGAAGCTGTACTCTGTGATAAAATTATCCTCTCGTCATTTTGCCGAAATCATAGGCCTGCGTCTTTCGCTACACCTAGACCCGAAGGCTCAATTCTAACCCTTATTGATATCGTTTTAGAAAATTGTTTTTGTTAGGGCTATTTTCTCGAATGCTGGTTACATTTCAAATTGTATTTTTGAAATTCACAATGGTGTACTATGAATTTACCCAATTTACTAGCATCGCTTTCTAAAGATTTTATAGCGGTAATTGATCCTAACATACCCAAAGAGGCCTATGTTTCTATCGATCTTTCTACCACTAATCAAGAATTAGATGTAACCCTATTTGAGCAACCCGATAAACATCACCAGCAAATTCAGACTTATCTAAAAGCACATAGTGCGCAAGTGGCTTATGGAGGCTATCTCGAACAGCGCAAATTATACGATCGGTCTACATATTTTGAGGCTGTAGATAACAGTCTTAGAAGAAATATTCATCTCGGGCTTGATTTGTGGTGTGTTGCAGAAACCGCTGTAGTTTGCCCTTTGGATGCCAAAGTTCACAGCTATAATAACAATACCAATTTTGGTGACTATGGCCCTACAATTATATTAGAACATCAATTGGGTAAAGAAGTTTTTTACTCCCTCTATGGACATTTGAGCGTGGCGTCTATCAAAGATATTAAGGTGGGTCAAAAACTTGTAGCTGGTGAGATTTTTGCACGCTTGGGTAGTCCTGCGGTCAATGGAGAATATGCGCCACATTTACATTTCCAAATCATCCACGATCTTCAGGGTATGCAAGGCGATTATCCTGGAGTAGCACGTGCCTCCCAATTAGAATTTTATAAAAACAATTGTCCAGACCCCAATTTGTTATTAAAAATATACTAAATCACCATTTCTTTTCTCCCGCTTTCGCGAAAAAAGATAGCCACCCGTTTTAAGGTGGCTATGTTTTTTTTGGTGTTCTAGTTGTCTAGCGTTTTAAGGCAAAGTGGCCTGTAAATGTTTTTCGCTGGCCTTGATTTTCGCCATCGGGTTCGGTGTATTCTACTCTAAACCAATAGTCATTAGATGGCATGGGTTGTCCGTTATAGGTGCCATCCCATCCTGAGCTTGTTGGGCTTAATTGTTTGAGCAGTTTACCATAGCGGTCAAAGATGAATATTTTGGCATTGAGATTAGGAGCAGTTCCTATCCCCAATATATTCCAGGTATCGTGGAAACCATCCTGATTAGGGGTAAAGAATCTCGGGTAATCGATAATTCCAATCTCAACGGCGGTGGCCTGACAATTGCCATCGGTTCTTCTACCGTATACGATGTGATCTCCTGGGGCTACTCCTGTAAAGGTGAGACTACTCTGGAAAGGCCCATCGTCTATAGCAAATTCGTAGTCTGGACTACCAAACCCGCTAATACTACTCTCTATCACCTGAACGGTATATACCCCGCTGCTGTTAAAACTATCTTCGAGTACTTCTACCTCAAATATAGGCGCGCTAATTGCGGTATAACTGGCTCCTGCCAGATACTCACAACTAGTGATTACTCCTGTATCGAGATCTTCATAGGTAGCGGTCACCACCACGGTATAGTCTCCAGGCTGGGTTACATTAATCTGGGCCTCTTGTGCAAAGACCGCCCCGTTGAGATACCATAGATAACTATAGCTCGCTCTGGCAACAATAGTCTCTGGGGTGGCATCCAAGACCACTGGATCAATCACCTGCCCACTTATAGGATCAACACAAATATCCCCACCTTGATCTGAGAGATCGGTGTAAGGACTTGGCAATACCCTAAGCTCAAAAGAGACCGGTGGGCTTGAGGCGCAAGTGGTCAAATTATTTTGAGTAACCGCCCATATGGTTTGTGGGTTGGTGGTATTAAAATAGATATCGGGATTATCGATGGCATTTTGATTGTTAAGCGCATCTAACTCCGAGCTAAAGTAATTGATCTGCGTATTGGCATCTAAGGGTCCGTTATTGATGATCTCATCCTGCTGGGTGAGGTCAAACTCCCCTATGTTTACTAGTGGTATACCGTTAGGCAGGCTCGCATCAGGTTCTATCACCTCACATCCAATCAAATCTGGAGGGGTCATGGCTGTAGGTCGTGATTCGACAACAATCTCCTGGAAGACCACCACATAACACTCACTCGTTGTATTGGTCACTCGTACCCATAGCCCGTTATTAGGGGCTGGCATTTCGGTATAGGTATAGGGTGAGTTAAGAGCAAAGACATCATTCTCTGCCTGAGACTGTTCTTGGTGATAGGTGATTCTAAAATCACTGGCCTGTTGTGGTGCTGCCAATAATCCTACCTGATCGGCAATACTATCGAGATCGAGTATCCCCTGGCTATCATCACCATCTTCTTGCTCACAAAACACATAAGGATCGATACGATCGGGATTGATCACCGGTAGTGGGTTAATAATAATATCAAAGGGCACAATGACATAACAGCTATTACCCGGTACTACCGCTGGGTCGTGATCGACACGGGTGTAAATGGTTTGCTCATTAGGCGTGGTATTGGTGTAATTGCTCTGATCTATAGGGGTAGGTGTATTGGTTGCTAGATCATAGTTCTCTGCATCCTCCAACGACTCAAACATCGATACAATCACTGCATTACTAGCATCGATCTCTTGTGCTTTGGCGATAAGGGTTTGCGCTGTGGTGGTGGTAAAGGTAAAAAAGCCATCGGCATCATCATCACAAACTACGATCGGGTCTGGAGTGTTGTTATCTGGTGTAGGCAGGGGTAGCACACGCAAGGTAAGCTGTGTTTGTACGGTGCAACCCTCTAAGGAGGTAACCACAATTTGTAACAGCTGTGGGTTGCTCACATTGGGATAATTGGCTAGCAAATCCTCGGCTATCGGGAATCCACCGGCATCAATCACATCCTGACTCTCATAGAAATCGACCTGCAATAGCGGATTAGACAGTGTCAGATCATCAACAATACTAGTCAGATCAAACAGGGCTACTTCATCATTATCGTCATCACACACCTCTAATGGCTGGGTAGGTGGTACAATAGTAGGTAGCTCGCCTATAGTTACTACAAAGCTTCCTACTTTAAAACACTCACTGCCATCATCAAAAAGGATACGGTAGTATATGGTGGTTACCCCTACAGGGAGTGAATAGCTATTGGCAGGGGTAATACCCGTATCGATCAGATCTTGAGCCGAGGCCAGATCCAGGTGATAAGAGATCACATACCCAAAACCAGGATCCTGAAGCCCGAGTAGTACAGACTCATTTACGGTAAGATCAACCAGGGTGTTGCCGCTACCATCCAGATCACAATCGGTAATATCCAGATTGGTATTGGTATCGGGTAGTATAGGTGTAGGATGTGCCTCTAGATCAAAGGCAAATACCGTATCACAGGCCAGGGTATTATCTGGCATATTATCAACACTTGAGGCATTAACATACAAGGTGGTCATCCCGTTTATGTTGTTATAGCCTACCGAAGTATCTATGGCATTGGGCGTATTATTTGTTATCGCATCCTGTTCTACTTCATAAAAATTTAGGGTGATATCGGTTTGCCCATCTAGGATAAGTGTGGCATAGCCTGCCAGATCAAATATGGCAAAGCCGTCGTTATCGGCATCACAGGCCACTGCACTGGGTAGTGGGTCGCTAATTAGTGTAGGCAAGGCATTCACGCGCAAATCTACCACCTCTTGTACACTACACATCCCTGGGGTGGTACTCTCTATCACTACAATAATAGTTTGCGGGTTGGCTCCGGTACCCTGATAGGCCGATGGTGTAGCAATCGGGCTGTCTGGAATATCGGCTGGAGTAACATAATAGCTTACCATCAAATCGGGATTGGTAGCGGTGATGATATCGGTAATTCCACTTAGATCAAAAGTGGCAATCCCATCGGTATCATCATCACAGGCAAACCACTGTGCAGGTGGTGGGCTATAACTTGGAGTTGGAGCTACAATAATATCAAAAGAGCCGGTATTGGTACATCCCGAGAGGTTGTCTTGTAATCGTACCCATATCACCGCGGTAGCCGAGGCGTAATTTGTAAGACTACTCGTGGCAATGGGCATATCATCGCTACTGCCTACCTCTGCCTCTGCCGAGGTTTGAGTAGCGTGGTAGGTCAAGGTAAAGTCGCTCTGGGATTGACCGCCATAAATAGCATCCTGATTAAGGGTAAGATCAAAGTTGGCCTGTCCATCCCCATCGTCATCACAAGCGGTAAGTGCGGGTAATGGGTCGGGTATAACCGGTGATGGGTTGACCACTAGATCGACCGCTACAAGGGTAAAACAAAACGTAATATCATTGGTTACTCTAGCCCATATCTGAGCGCTAGGGCTCATATAGGGATCTGTGGTAATAGGTGCTGTCTGCTGTTGTGCATTGGTCGAGGTCTGGTAGAATACAGTAGAGACATTGGCCTCTGCATTTTCTATAGCTGTGGCAATAGCTGTCAGATCAAAAAGCCCTTGATTATCTGCAGTGGTATCTCCCAGACTTGGGTTTAGATCACACACCTCTACCGGATCAATCGCAGTAGGCGAAGGATTAGGATTAACAACTAGGGTAAGACTAATAGTGGCAAAACAACCTGTGGTGGTATCGGCTACTCTGGCCCAAATGGTCTGGGCAGCAGGCACTACATTGGCGTAAAAATCGGCAAGCTCGGTAGTGGGATCACCTGCAATAGCATCCAGCTCTGAGAAGTAATAACTCACCGCCCAGTTAGCGACACCACCAGTAATGATCGCATCCTGAGATCGCAGATCAAAGATGGACGTCTCATCGGTGGTACTCCCACTTTGAAGATCGTCACAAAGTTCATAGGCTGGAGGCTGAGAGGGCGTAGGTATGGGTTGTACCTCTAAGGCTAGTTCGACCACTTCAAAGCAACGGGTAGTCGCACTTTGGGTGGTGTTAATCACTCTGGCATAGACCGTATCAAAACTTGGTGTGGGCAGCGAGGTGACCGAGACATAATTGACCGGATCGGCAATGTCAGAAGCCGGTTCTATCCCGCTAGGATCGCCAGCGAGCAATGGGTCACTATACCAGACAATACTAAATACCGTAGGGTCGAGACCGCCTAGAATTTCTATTTCACGTGAAGTGAGATCAAAAATCTCAACCCCATCTACATTGGTATCACAAAGCACATAGGGCTCAGGATTACTGTTAGGCACTGGGCTGTCATAGACCAATAGCGCTACCTCTACTACTGTAAAACACTGGGCAGCATTTTCTACACGCGCCCATACCGAATCCGTATAAGGATCTACATTGGTATAAGCGGTTTGATCTAGTTCTAATCCTACAGGAGCATTTTGGGCATCAGACTCTGTAAAATAGTATTCGATCGTAAGGGTAGGATCACCATTTATGATCTCGTCATTCTTGCTACTAAGCATAAAAACAGCAAAACCATCGTTATCGTCGTCACAGATCTCGTAGGGGACAGGGGTGACAATAGATGGTGCTTGGAGTACTTCAATTGTTAATGGAGTGGTTTCAAAACAACCCGTCACATCATCGGTAACTCGAGCGATGATTGTCTGGGGGTTCATCGTATTTGTCCAATTAAACTTGTCTGGTATAGACAAATCTCCAGCATCTGCTCCAGCCTGATCAAGATGATAGGTTACGGTCACACCAGTAGTGTTCATACCTTTTACCTGATCGTCTTTTTGACTCAAATCAATATTCGTTAATCCATCTGGGACATTGTCATCACATACAAATAGAGTAGTTGTCGGGTTAGCTGTTGGATCTTCAAAGAGTACAATGTCAAAATCTATTACAGTATAACAGCGATCAGGGGTTGTGGTGTTGGTCACACGCGCATAAAGCGTCAAACTTGCAGGGGTCGCAGCTGGTGTAAATGTAAAATTGTCGGCAATTGCTCCCATTTCCATATCGGCATTAACCGGATCGTCATAGAAAGTGATATCGTAATCGGCAGGGTTCAGCCCATCTAATATTTCTGTATTTAAAGAGGTTAGTAGATAATCTTCAGTGAGATCGTTGTCTTCGTCACAGAGCTCAAAATCATCAACATTATCATTGGCTGCCGGAGAGGGTACCACTGTCAAAGTAATGTGATGACCTAAACCTGTACAACTGTTATTGGTGACATTATCAACACGTACAAAGATGAGTTGCTGATTAGGAGAACCGTCATTTCGATGATCAGAAATATCTGGAATCTCATTAATCTCTGCAGAGGCATCACCTATGTCGGTATAATAAGTCACTATAAGATTAGGTTGATCTGTAACAGGGAATAAGGCAATGATTTGCGGTGTTGCATTGCTAAAATCAAAGGAAGCTATACCGTTAGTCGCATCGCCATCTACTGCATCATCATCACAAACTTCGTATTCCAATAAGAATGCAGGAGGTATGGATGATGTAGAAACTAATAAATCGACACGAGCTGTTCTTATACAACCATTAATCGTCTCGATACGCGCCCAAACAACATCGTTATTTACCACGGCATTAGGATACATGGTGTCATTTGGTATAGGACTGTTACCACTTAATGCGTCAGTTTCAGTTTCGTAATAGGTAAAAGTTTCATTTAAGAAATCGGTAGAAATCAAGCTATTGGCCTCTTGAAGGTTAAAGTCTGAGAAACCGTCGGTATCATCATCGCATTGTTCTAGAGTAACATCAACTACCACAGGTTTAGGATGTACAATAACGTCAAAACTAGTAATGGCAAAACAATCTGTATTTGCATTATTACTAACTCTGGCAAAAATAGTTTGCTGGTTGGCCACTGTATTATTAAAAATAGGCCCAATAGTAGGTGTACCTGCAATCGCGTCGGTATTGCTTTCATAATAGGTCACCGTAAATAGACTAGGGTCCTGCCCATTTAGAATTTCGGCAGCTTGATCGTCTAGATTAAATGCGATAGAACCATTGGTGTCATCTCCGTCTACATCGTCATCACAGGCCTCTAGAGGAGCAGCAGGCATGGTAGCTGTGGGTTGTGTTCTTACTATGATTGTAAATGTGTCGGTACCAGAGCATCCATTGGCATCAAAATATTCGATTGTTCCTGTATAGCTACCAGCTGCAATTACGGCTGGAATGGTATAATTGGCTCCTGCTAAGGGGACGGGTGACACCGCACTTCCTACATCTGTAAACCCTTCGGCTTCGGCTGCCGCATCATAATCAAGAAAATAATTGATAGGTGCCCCTGTGGTTGGCGTTAGCGTTAAGGGCGCTGTGGTCTCACCCTGGCAGATATCAAGATCATTAACCGTGGCTACTGGATTTTCAAATATTTCTAGAGTAAATGCGTCTGTACCTGTACAACCGTTGGCATCTATATAAGAAATCACTGCATTATACACACCAGGGGTTCCTGCTGCTGGTATGGCATAGTTGGCCCCAGCAATAGGTAGGGGTGCCATTGCGGTCCCAGCATCTGTAAATCCTTGGGCTTCGGCAGTAGGATCATAATCAATCCAATAACCTGTAGGTGTACCTACTGTAGGGGTAAGTACAATCGCTTCTGAAGTCGTGCCCTGGCATACTTGCACATCATTGGTTGTAGCCTCTGGATTGGCATTTACGGTAATGGTAAAAGGATCTGAAGCCAAACATCCGTTAGCATCAATATAGGTCAGGCTACCGTTATAAGTGCCTGGCGCAGCTGCTGCTGGTATGGTATAGCTGGCCCCTGCTAGGGGTGCTGGCGTAGTGGCATCTGCCACATCGGTAAATCCTTGCGCTTCGGCAGCTGGATCATAATCGATAAAATAATTAACAGGGGTTCCTGTAGTTGGGGTAACTACAATAGGGGCTGTTGTTGTTCCTGCACAAACTTGCACATCATTAGTAGTTGCGGCTGGAGTTTCGAATAGTTCTATAGTAAAGGCATCTGTACCAAAACATCCATTGGCATCGATGTAGGTCAAAGAGCCATTGTAAATGCCTGGCGCAGCTGCGGCAGGAATAGCATATGTTGCTCCAGCTATGACAGCTGGTGTGGTCGCATCTGCCACATCGGTAAATCCTTGAGCTTCGGCAGCCGGATCGTAATCGATAAAGTAATTGATAGGTGTTCCAGTGGTAGCGGTAATCACAATATTTTCGGTAGTTGTACCTTGACATACTTGCACATCGTTGGTCGTGGCCACTGGGTTTTCAAATATTTCTACAGTAAATGCGTCTGTACCTGTACAACCGTTGGCATCGACATAAGAAATCACTGCATTATACACACCAGGGGCTCCTGCTGCTGGTATGGCATAGTTGGCCCCGGCAATAGGTAGGGGTGCTATTGCGGTCCCAGCATCTGTAAATCCTTGGGCTTCGGCAGTAGGGTCATAATCAATCCAATAGTCTGTAGGTGTACCTACTGTAGGGGTAAGTACAATCGCATCTGAGGTCGTGCCCTGGCATACCTGCACGTCATTGGTAGTGGCCACAGGATTAGCGTTTACGGTAATGGTAAAGGCATCAGTACCCGTACAAGACAGACCGGGAGCTACTACATCTTGGTAGGTAATCACACCGTTATAAACCCCTGGCGCCACCCCAGCAGGGATATCAAAATTGGCACCTCCCAAGGCAGTAAACACAGTAATGTCAGTAAAACCAGCAGTCTCTGCGGCAGGATCAAAATCTATTTGATAATTATCAAGAGTGCCTCCTGCTGTTTGGTTTAAGGTAATCGGAAATGCTACCTCGCCCTCACATACCACGGGATTGGTCACTGTGGCAACTGGTGTGGCGTTTATGGTTAATTCAAAAAAGAGTTCGGCTTCACAGGCAAAAGGATTGGCAGGGTTTTCATCGTAGACGTAAATGCGTTGAGAGCCCACTGTCGTGAAAGGAATGGTCCAATCAATTAATGTGGCCATACCAGAGGCCTGTAAGTCTGTATAATATTGAGGGTTATTGAGATTGGTACCTGCTATGGTTGCTGGATCGGGTAGGGTATAACTGTCTCCTTCGCATCGCGTGACATCGGCAATAGGATCGATAACAGGGTTGTCAACCAGATTTACGGTTACGTCTACCACTACGTTCTCACAAACGCCTATTTCTGTATATACATAGGTTCCTGGCGGATCTACAGCGGGATCAAAGATGAGCCCTCCTCCAGAAAGTGGCGGGGTAAATGAGCCTGTGCCCGCAGGGTTACCATCAATACGATCAACCAGGTTTATGGGTCCGTCTAGTGTACATACATCGGTAGTTGTATCAGTGGGAGTTACCGCAAAGCCAGAGTAATAACCTGCAATTGCAGCATTGTTGCTCGTTCCAATAAGCCCGGCGGCGATAGGACCGTCAGAGTCTATAGCGACATTTCCCCCAGCCAAAATTGGTATCTT
>CAZJWI010000112.1:0-6958 GCA_964549485.1 uncultured Flavobacteriaceae bacterium | reverse complement strand
GCATTGGTACTCCAGGGAGTAATCATTGCTGCTCTAGGACCAATAAAAAAAGCGTCAATTGACGACGCTTCTATCTTTGGTTGATTCCCAAAAAGCCATACTAACTTTTTGAGATCTTCGGCGGTTAAATCTTGACGTGTTTGCACAGCATAAACTGTAGTGCTTGGGTTTCCAAAGAAGTGGATCATCCGTTGTGTTTTGTAGTGTTTAACAAAGCTACAAATTTACATTTTTTTACAGGGTTCTAAAACAGAAACTTGACTTTAAAAAGAAAAGAATGAACAGCTTTTTAACCAAGTCTACCGCTATGAGTGAGAGAAGTATCAGGCTTTTATAAAATCTTCGTAATCTAGGTAAACCTTTTCAAAGGCATCCATATGGAGGTAAAAAAACTCAAAGACATCTGGCCAGCTAAATTTATTGTGTATACTCACATGATCCAGTTGTACGTAACACCTGGAGATTTCTTTGTGATTAGGTAGTATATATTGGGGGTCAAATATGAGCTCTGGAGATACACGTTCTCTTAAAAGGGTCTCGAGTTGTAGCAGTTTGTCAAAATAATAAGCACGCTCAATAGGGTCGGTATGGGTTACATCAATGGCGACGATTGCCTTTTTGGTATCAAAGTCAAATTTGAGACTAAAATCTTTGAGTTTGGTGTTATACAATAACCATTTTCTCGGGTATCGTCTCCCGAAAAAGATCCAGAACTGCTGCCGTAGCTTTTTAGATTCTTCTTTGCTAAACATTACATAAAGTACGCCATAATGAACCCGAGTAGGATAACTCCCAACTTTGAGGCATTAAATTGATGATTTTTTGAAGACTCAAATAATATCGTAGTTGACACATGCAATAAAACACCTACTACGAAGGCATTAATCCATGGTGTGTAGACTTGTATGCTGGCTAATTCTGCTTTCGCGAAAGCGCCCAAAGGCGTCATCAAGGCAAAAAGAGTCAGAAAGACGACCCACTGCCATCGCGCCAATTGGCTGTGCAATAAAAAGGAGGAGATAATTACTGCAATTGGAATTTTATGTACCACAATACCGTAAAGTAGCTGTTCGTTATTCGCTATGGGAAAGCCCTCGACAAAGGCATGTACGCTTAGGCTACAAAATAGCAACCAGGGAAAGGCCTTAGTATCTTTATGATGTACATGACCGTGCTCTGCGCCTTTTGAACCAAATTCAAGAAGGATTTGAGTCAATAATCCCGCAATGACAAAAAGCCCAATATGGTCATGAGCCTGGCTATAAATATCGGGTAGCAATTCAAATATGGTTACCGATAAAAGAAAAGCCCCACTAAAAGAGAGTAGTAATTTTACACCGTTATCTACCGCTGGTCGAAATAGTGCAGCAATACTAAAACCGAGTAAGACGGCAGCAATTGGTAAAATGAAAGCCATTAAAGGTTGGTTGTTTTCCTATCTAAAAGCCCAAAATTAACGTATTTTTGCCGCATATGAGCGAGCAGAATCAAAACTTTAAGATGGTGGCCAAAACCTTTTTTGGCTTTGAAGATATTTTGGCCGAAGAATTACACCAGCTGGGAGCGGGGCGTATCGAAAAAGGGGTACGAAATGTCTCTTTTGAAGGCGACACAGGTTTTATGTATAAGGCTAATCTTTGCTGTCGTACTGCGATCAAAATTTTAAAACCCATTGCCGATTTTAGAGTGCAGAATGAGGAGGATCTCTACCGTCGTATGCAACGCATCAACTGGCGCAAATATCTCGATGTCACGAGAACCTTTGCAATTAATGCTACCGTAAGCGGAACCAAATTTACCCATTCTCAATATGTCGCTTTTAAAACCAAAGATGCCATCGTTGATAAATTTAGGAGGGAAGAAAATATACGCCCAAATGTAGATACCAAGCATCCTGATATTCGTATAAACGTTCATATTCAAAACAACTGGTGTACGGTTTCTCTAGACAGTAGTGGTGCTTCTTTACATCACCGAGGATACCGCACCAAAACGAATATAGCTCCCATCAATGAGGCTCTAGCTGCAGGCTTGGTGATGCTTAGTGGGTGGAACGGGAATAGCGATTTGTTGGATCCAATGTGTGGTAGTGGTACTATGCTTATTGAGGCAGCGATGATTGCCTGTAACATTCCTCCCAATCTCAATAGAAAAGAATTTGCCTTCGAAAAGTGGGACGATTGGGATCCAGACCTATATGATGTCATAGAAGCCGCCGCATTAAACAAGGTCAAAGATTTTAGATATCGTATTGTGGGCTATGATAAAGCGCCATCGGCAGTAGCCAAGGCGAGAGAGAATGTTAAAAATGCGCAACTCACCGAGTTTATCGAAATCAAAGAACAAAACTTTTTTGATTCGCAAAAAGAAGGTGATGATTTTCTTCAACTTATTTTTAACCCGCCTTATGGCGAAAGACTTCCCATAGAAATGGAAGCATTTTACAAAGAAGTAGGCGATACCTTAAAATCAGGCTATCCTGGCTCTCATGCTTGGTTTATCACTTCGAATATGGAGGCTTTAAAACACGTAGGGTTGCGACCTAGCCGTCGTATCAAACTCTATAACGGTAGCTTGGAAAGTCGTTTTGTCAAATATGAGATGTACGCGGGGAGTAAAAAAGGAAAGTATATCGACAGAGATTAATTGTTGCTTTCTTATTTTTTGAATATAGGAATCAAATAAGAAATCGTATAACTGTAACCTACCCCAAAAGAGCTCCCATCTGTAGTTTTTCCAAAACCGGGAATGTATAGGTTCTCAAAACCATCTGGTTCTTTATTGGTCACTCGACGTTTAATTTGCACATTTGCTCCGAGATAAATATTGGCAAAGAGTTCTACCTGTACCCCCAGTTGTAGCTCCAACCAGCTGGCGCTCAAACCAGAAAAGTCGCGGCCATCTGTGCGCGTATCGTCTTCAAAAAGTCCAGTGGTGGTATAGATGGTATAACTGTTAAGGTCTTGACTAAAGGTAGAGAATCCAGCTCTTAGCCCTGCATAGATTAGATTATTCATGCCAAGCCAATTGTCGTAGGCATTATAATTAAAACCAGCCTTGATATAACTACCTGTAGCGGTCGTATTGATATTGGGCAAATCTATAGTGCGCTCCTCGTTACCAATTTCGGCAGCGAGATAGTAATTTTCTCTTATCCTAAAATCTCCAGCAATTTCGAGACCTGCATAGTCAGGGTCTAATAGTGTACGTAGCGGTTTTGACAAATCTACACCAACACGTAGGCCGTACGCATCCTTGTTTTGCTCAAGACTATCTTGAGCGGTGGTCACTTGCTGGGCCCAGCCATGACTTGAGAACGAGAATACCCAAAGACTAATGCAAAATGCGTATATGTGCTGATATCTCATTATCAATGGTTGTGTTTTGTATGATTACATCTTGAATCCATGAACCGTCATCTTGACCATCTCGGGCCAGGCGCAATTGATCATAAGTGGTCCTAAAACCACAGGCTTTACTCACATAGTCTTCGCTGCGGGTATATTCAAAATTGACTAAATCTTCATTAATTGGATTATCGTCACTAATATCACTGGTGGCATTTACAATAAAACGAAAAGCTGTGATATCGGTATTGGTGCGCAGTGGGATGGCAAGACTATCTCCTGTAAATTCGATACCCGTGATTGCACCTACCTCGGCAACAACTAGGTTGGAAACTGCTTTAAATTCGCTAGGGTTTTCGGCATCGTAAAATCTGAGGATAAGTTGTGGGGTAGTAGGTGTTGTGGCTGCACAGATATCATCACGCTCACAAGATTGAAACACCAAAAGCCCCACAAGGCACAGTCCTAAAAGTATGTGTGCAGATGATTTCATTATTGGGCAATCAATTGTTTTAAGATTTTTGATGTTTCGGGTAAACTAGGTCTATATTCAAAACCCGAATGTACAATTTCTCCTTTTTTATTAATAATCGTATAGGTAGGAAATCCTTGTAAATTGATTTGAGTAAATAGCGGCTTGCTTTCTTCTTTTTCTAAGAAATAGTGCTTCCCGGTGACCTTAAATTCTGCAATAGAGGGTTTCCACAACTTTTTTTCAGACTGATGACAGAGATAAACAAATTCTACGTCATCACCAAAGCTTGCTTTGAGCGCTGGCGTACTCTCTTTAAATTCGGCTTTACAAGGCGCGCACCATGTAGCCCAATTGTCAATATAAATAAGTTTGCCTTTGGCATTGGCAATAATCTCTGGTAGATACTCTTCTGGACTTTCGTTTATAAAGGTCCAAATCTCGCTTTCTTCTGGTAAAGCAGGATTTTCGAGTCGTTCTTTGACTTCGACATATTTTTGGGATAAGGGTATCCAGAAGGGACTATCTTTAAAAAGTGCTTCCAACTCTTTTTTGTGTCTCTCAAAACCTTGAATTCGGTTATTATCAAGACGAGCTCTAAAATCCTGAAGAGCTACTAATTGTCCCATAAGACGGTGTTGTTGGGATAAGTCAATAATCGCAGTAACCATGGCCGAATCCCGTTTGACAGGATCTTGCTTCACATCTTCGCCTAAGGCTTTAGACACCTCACTTCTAAGCTGATAGTAGTAATATCTGGGATATTCTGCCGCAACGGTATTATTTATCAAATCGCTCTCGGTCAATGGTGGGATGGTCATGGCCTGGTCAAAAAAACTATCGTCTACCGCTAACCATTTTCGCGTAAGCATATTATACATAGGTGGATATTGCAAGAGTTGCGTGTTTTTAGAAAAAGCGCGTTCTAAAGACAGCCATTCTTCAAAGGTCGTACTCAATTGCTTTTCGGAGATGTAACGATCTATTTCGGCATTTCTTTCGGCCTGATAAAGGTCCAAAAATTCTTTATAGGCCGTAGGGTCTCCTTTTTTAATCGCTTCCTCGTTTTTCTGATAATCAATTGGAAAATTTTGATTGTAGGTCACAAATTCCTTATTGAGCGCTGCCGCTGGTCCACTTAGTTTAAGGCTATTGTAAAAATCTTCAGAAGTAGTTGCCGCTGCGTCCAATTCGATGTGTAGACTATCTCCCGGGTGTAAAAGCAACTCGGCACCTCTATAATAGTAGAAATACACCTCGTTTGCTCTGTCCAGGTCAAATTCTAGTGTAAATGTCCCGCTTATAGAATCTATCTCGGTTTTTTCTTCTACATAGACTGCCGTAATGGCATCGGGATAAGTGATACCTACCTGATTGCCAAATGCGGCACTATTGGCATTGTTAATCTTCCCTGTTAGGGTCACCGTGTTGTCTTTAGTGATTGCAGCGCTTTCTTTATGGGAAGGAGACTCTTGACAACCAAGTACACTAAAAAGGAAAAGAAATACTAAAAGGTTAAAGCGCATAATCTGATTTTAATGACGTTTTTCTAGAAGTACAACATTTTCGACATGATGCGTTTGCGGAAACATGTCTACAGGTTGTACGCGAGTAACTTTATACTGCTCATCCAACAAGGCCAGATCTCGGGCTTGGGTAGCACTGTTGCAACTTACATAAACCACTCTTTGTGGCGCAATATTTATGATTTGTTTAACCACATCGGCGTGCATTCCATCTCTTGGAGGATCTGTAATGATGACATCGGGTTGACCATGTGTGCGAATAAATGCCTCGTTAAAAACCTTTTTCATGTCACCAACAAAAAACTCGGTATTGGAAATATTGTTATGTTTTGCGTTTTCTTTGGCGGCAGCAATGGCATCAGGAACTGCTTCAACACCAATTACTTTACGAGCATTTTTGGACACAAATTGGGCAATGGTACCTGTTCCAGTATAGAGATCGTATACAATCTCATCACCACTTAATCCTGCAAAATCTCGTGTAATCTTATACAGCTCATAAGCTTGAGCCGAGTTGGTCTGGTAAAAGGATTTGGCATTAATTTTAAATTGAAGCCCCTCCATTTCTTCAAAAATGTGATCTCGACCGTGATAGCAAATAACTTCTTGGTCATAGATGGTATCATTGCCTTTGTTGTTAATGACATACAGTAGGGAGGTGATCTCCGTAAAGCTAGTCTTTAAGTGATCGAGCAGCAAAGTTCTTTGGGCTATATCCTCTTTAAAGAATTGTATCAAAACCATCAATTCTCCTGTAGATGCCGTTCTAATCATTAAAGTGCGTAAAAGACCTTCTTTATTTCGGGCATTGTAAAAAGGCATCTTGTGTTTTGTGGCAAAGGCCTTAATGCTATTTCGAATAGTATTAGAAGGATCGCGTTGTAGGTGACATTTTTCTATATCAAGTATTTTGTCCCACATACCCGCTATGTGAAACCCTAGTGCATTGCGATCTTCTATAATGACATCGCTTTGTATTTGTTCCAGGGTAAGCCATTTGCTATCTGAAAAACCAAACTCCATTTTATTGCGATAGAAGTACTGCTGCTCACTCGCTGCGATGGGAGTGATGGTGGGTAATTCGATTTTACCTAATCGTTCTAGGTTGTTGATCACCTCTTGTTGTTTATAGGCTAGCTGATGTTCATATCCCATATTCTGCCATTTACAACCTCCGCAGTGTTCAAAGTGTTGGCATTGAGGCTGGGTACGCTTTCGCGAAAGCGTATGTATTTTGATAGCAGTACCTTCATAATAAGCTTTTCGCTTTTTGGTAGTTTGTATATCTACAACATCACCGGGAACGGCATTGTTTATAAAGATCACTTTGCCATCGGGGGCATGACCTATAGCCTTACCCTTGGCAGCTGCATCGGTAACCGTTATATGTTCAAAAATTTTACGGTTTTGTTTTCTTCTTCCCATGCGGCAAAAATAGAACAATTATGAATTAGGGGTGTGGTTTTTGGTCTGCTTTATAATTTGTAATTTTACGGGTAATTTGGGATGATTTCTCTCCCTCAGAATTCTTCTGGAAACGCAGGAATCGTAGGATACTTATTTATAACATTTTAGAATATGGCCACTGTCGATCAACTTACTTCACAAGAGGC
>CAZJWI010000111.1:0-25177 GCA_964549485.1 uncultured Flavobacteriaceae bacterium | reverse complement strand
AGCCTATATTTTTGATAGAATCTTCTCTACCGCTAAGACTGGCGTTAAAGACGTGAAACATCGCAACTACATCAGCAAAATAGGTTTGATGATTGGAGACAAATAAAACCCCTGTATCGGGAAGCGTCTTTAAAATTTCAGACCCTTCGATTTGTAATTCGTTAAATCCGCGATATCTGCGATGTGTCATGGCACCCGCAAAACGTATAAGCCAACGCTTTAAAAATAGTATATGTCCAAATGGATTGGTTTTAAATAACCCCATGCACCTTTTTCTTTTTTCATCAGGTGGTTTGCTAGCAAAGCCTTTGCTAACACTTACCCTTAACAAGGACTGCAAAGATACAAAACAACAGCTTAAACGAGCTTTTTAAAGAGTTGCTTCATCTCACTAAGCATCATTGCGGTTGCCCCCCAAACTATATGTCCTTGAAGATCAAAGGCGGGTACCCTAATATTTGTTGCATAGGAAGTAGACAAGGTTGTTTCTATATGCGAACTATCGGATAGAAATTCTTGTAAAGGCACCTCTATAATTGCTTCCACCTCACTAGGCTGAGGCTCAAATTGAGGATGATGTTGGGTATAGCCTATAAAAGATTGTACCCAAAAATTACTGGGCGGTATATAGATATTGGTCATTTGTTTGACCACAGCAATATCATTGCGATTTACACCAATCTCTTCTTCGGTTTCGCGCAGCGCGGTGGCCTCCAAATGAGCATCTTCAGGCTCTACCTTCCCCCCAGGAAAACCAACTTGGTTAGAATGCACCCCTTTATAGGTCTTTCGCAGTATGAGCACGAGGTAGGTTTCGTTTCCCTGATACGGATACAACAAAGCCATTACACCAGCTTGTTTTGGGTTTTTCTTTTCTATATCCGTGGTGGTGAGTTCTTTTACGCGCTCCATTGGTGCCATTAAGAATTGTGCCTCTTGTCCTGGGAGTGACAAATTGCGTATTTTTGGCACTAATTCAATAAATTTTTCAAAATTCATCTATGCGTAGGTTCGTTTACTATTGTTTAGGAGCACTCATTAGTTTGGCATGTGAAGATACTAAATCTTCAAAAAAGACAACCCTTGCACAACAAGAGGTAGACACAATTAGTGTGGATACAACTCCTGTTGTAAAGGCCGAAGAAAAGGCCCCTTTGGGTACACCAAAAAACCCTTTTATGCCTACTCAGTATGAGGTAAAACCATTTTTAAAGGCTTATGGGGAAGCAAATCCAGAGACCAAAGTACGTATTGAAACTAGCTTCGGAGATATTGAGGTCGAGTTATTTAAGGACACACCCCTGCATAGAGCCAATTTTATTTTAATGGCCAAAGAAGGCTATTTTGATTTGACACAATTTTATAGAGTATCGCCTGCCTTTGTCATCCAAGGTGGTAATTCTGACTCTTATAAAATGAGTAAAAAAAGACGGGCCATGGGTGATTATCTCTTACCTAACGAAGCCAAACCTCATCATCGCCATGTGCGCGGTGCGCTTGCAGCGGCCAAATTTGTGGAGCAAAATATAAGCAATGCCTCCTCTCCTTTCGAATTTTATATTGTCCAGCCGCAAAGAGGGGCTCATCACCTCAATAAAGCACATACTGTCTTTGGGAGAGTGACCAAAGGGATGGATGTGGTAGATGCCATAAACCAAGTTCCTGTAGATCAATCAGAATGGCCGCTTAACAATATTCCTATGAAAGTAACGGTGCTAGAATAGATTATAATCTTCTAGGATAAATCGCGTTGTCGTCTGGCTTCAAAAATCAAAATTCCCGCTGCCACAGACACATTCATACTATCAATCACACCTTGCATTGGGATTTTAATAGGGGTTATATTTTGTACTCTCCAAAGCTCGGTCAAACCAGTTGCCTCTGTTCCTACAACAATGGCTGTGGCTTGCCTATAATCGGGATCGGTATAGGGTTGGGCTTGTTGTAAAATGGCTGCATAGACCTCTATTTTGTGGTCTAATAAAAAGGGTTTAACCTCCTCAGAAGGTGCCATCGCCACCTGATTGGTAAATACACATCCCACGCTCGAACGGATGATGTTGGGGTTGTATAGATCGGTTTTGGGATTGGCAATAATAAAAGCATCCACATTAGCGGCATCAGCAGTACGCAAAAGTGCTCCAATATTTCCAGGCTTCTCAGGAGCCTCAGCCACCATGATTAATGGATTTTCAGGTAATACCAGGTCTTGTAGCCTTGTAGTTTTTGCTTTCGCGAAAGCGATCACACCCTCAGTCGTATCCCGATAGGCCAACTTTTTATACACCTCTTCTGTAATTTGCACAAATTCTATGTCTTGGGCGTTGGGAAGGAGGTGTCGTATATCCTTAAAATCTATCAAATGGGCTACATAATAGATCTCTTTAATTTGATAACCTCCAGAATAACAAAGCCCTAATTCGCGCAATCCTTCAACAACAAAACCGTCTTCTCTGCGACGCGCCTTTGCTTTTGATTGCAAAAGAAGCAAGCGTTTAACAGTTGGATTTTGAACACTGCTTATGTTTTTATGATTCATTTTGGGTGATTTAATGGCCCTAGAAGCCACGTTTACAAAGTAAATATCTAATTTCACATAATACACATAGATCATGACAAAATATTTACTATATCTTTTCTTTTTATTCACCACCATCACTTATGGACAGACCCAACGCACTATAGAAAACCCACCGCAAGATTTATCTGTGTGTGATACTGACAGTGATGGCTTTGCAAGCTTTGACCTAACAGTAAATACTCCAGTGGTTATTGGATCTCAAAACCCATCGGATGTTGTGGTTTCGTATTTTGAGACACAACTAGATGCCGAGCAAAACAGCTTCCCAATTGCCTCGCCAGCCGCCTATATGAACATCACTGCCAACATCCAAACGATTTATGTGCGAGTTGATAATCTAGTCACAGGAATGTTTGACATTGACTCATTTATAATTACAGTAAGTGTAACTCTAGCCGCTTCACCTAACGACCTTAGTGAATGCGACGACAATGGAGACGATATCGAGGTATTTGATCTTACCCAAAATGACAGTGTGGTAACAGGCTCTCAAAACCCTGCCAACATTATCGTGAGTTACTACCTGAGTCAGGCCGACCTTGATAATGGTATGGCCATACAAATGCCTACAGCATTTAGCAACACTACCTCCCCACAGACCATCTTTATGCTGGTAGAAAACATAGTGACCAATTGTACATCAGAAGCCACATTTGACATTGAAGTTACCGTCTGTAATACAGATATAGATGGCGATGGAGTGCCTAATGAGGACGAAGATATCAATGGCAATGGCAATCTAGACGATGACGATACCGACGGTGATACCATTCCAGACTATCTCGATGCCGACGATGACGGTGATCTGGTACTCACCCAAGATGAAATAACCGGCATTGGTGCTGGTCTAGCTCCCATCGATACCGACAATGACAGTATTCTAAACTATCTGGACAGTGATGACGATGGCGATTTTATTCTCACCAAAGACGAAGATTACAACAACAATGGCAGCCCCTTAGATGATGATATCAATGCCAACGGTATTCCGGATTTCTTGGATGCAGAAGCGGCGCTTAGTCTCCATGAGTTTGGTACTGTGACTTTTGAGTTATATCCAAACCCAAGTCATGATAACATCACTATAGTAAGTACTACCGCTTTCGCGAAAGTGAATATTTACACCCTTACGGGTCAGTTGCAGCTATCATTACAAAGCGATCCTAAAGCCCAATGGCAAATACCTTTAAACGGGCTTGCTGCTGGCATCTATTTTGTGCATATAGAAGGACAGGCTGTTCAAAAATTGATAAAATTGTAAGCTATCCTCTAGCCCTATTTTCTGGATTGTAAGTATTGCAATAAATACCGACCAAACACGCTAACCAATACTATTTTAAAAGTGAAATATCTAAGCCTTATCCTGTTGAGTTGCATCGTTATTGTAAGCTGTAAAGAAACTACCCAAAAGACGACCTCAACCCCAATTGAAGAAAGCACTGCCCAAAAAATTTATCCCAAGGGGATGAGCGCGGTCTTTGAAGCTCACGGTGGTATCGAAAGATGGAATAAAATGCAACGTCTGGCGTTTACTATGGAAAAGGAGACTGGAGACGAAACCCATACTATTAATCTGTGGTCGCGCAAGACGCATATACAAACACCCAACTTTCAAATCGGATCAAACGGAAAACAAGTATGGCTTGCTCAAGATTCAACCTTTTATCCTCCTAATAGAGCACGCTTTTATCACAATTTAATGTTTTACTTCTACGCTATGCCTTTTGTCCTAGGAGATGATGGTATTGTTTACACTAAAGTAGATCCGCTTACGGTGGGAGACCAAAGTTATCCAGGTACGAAGATCTCTTTTAAGAGCGGTATTGGTGATGCTCCCGACGACGAGTACATCTTATACCGCAATAGAGAAAGTGGTCAAATGGAGTGGTTGGCCTATACAGTTACCTATGGCAAAAATGAAAAAAGTGATCAATTCTCTTTTATCAAATACGATCAATGGCAAGAGGTTGGTGGTTTGATCCTTCCTAAAGTACTACAATGGTATACTGTAGAGAATGGAGTGCCTAACCAAGCCCGAAATTCAAGAGTATTTAAGGATGTTACCATCACAACAATAAAGGCGCCCGATACCTTATTCTCCAAACCCGAGAATGGAGAGTTTGTAGACTAGTGACTACGGTTTTTAATGGGAAGGGTTACTCTGGTAATCCCTTACAATTTGACTATATAAAAAGACCCGAACTTATTTAGTTCGGGTCTTCGCTTTTAAGCATTTCTTTTTAATCATTCGAAGCTCTAGTGTACTTCTCCTTATAGCGTTGCCACAACTCGGTTTGATGCGTTTCTAAGCTGATATCACGCCCTTGTATAAAGGCTCTTACAAGCTGGTTACCACGCATATCAAGCGCATTGCCTTTTGAGATAAAAAGCGTTGCATCTTTACCTACGGCGAGAGTTCCAGTGCGATCATCAATACCTGTGATCTCGGCAGGGTTCTTTGTGATGAGTTGTAGCGCCTCTTCATCGGTCATCCCAAATTGGGTAACCTGTCCTGCATAAAATGGAAGATTACGTACTTGCCAATACTCCCCATCATAACCTAAGGCTACCTTAACACCAGCATCAGTTAATAATTTGGGCAACTTATAGGTCAAATCATAATCGTGATCATCCATAGCAGGCAATTCTTGTACACGTTGCAGAATGACAGGAATGTTTGCAGCTTTTAATTGGTCTGCAACTGCGTAAGATTGATAGCCACCTACCAATACCATTTTTGATATATTCATCGCTTTCGCGAAAGCTATAGCATCCAATATCTCACGCTCATCATTGGCGCTTACATACAAACGTTGGCTCCCGTCAAAAACGCCTTTCATTGCGGCAAATGGTAGATTTTTATCGGTGCTCCCATTGTGATAGGCCTGTGCATTTTTGAAGAAGTTGTTAATTTCCTCAATATCTTCCTGATACTTTTTATTAGGTGTAAAGCCCGGGTCCTCACCTGCCCACCATCTTCCGCGACGCATACTTCGAGGCCAATTTAAGTATATCCCATCATCGGCCTTGTAGGCAGCATCTTCCCAATTCCAGGCATCGAGCTGTACGATAGAAGATGTTCCAGATATCGAGCCTCCTTGTGGTCGCGTTTGTGCGAGCAAGACGCCATTAGGACGCATACTTTCTACTACCTTAGATTCGGCATTATAAGCGATCAAAGAACGAATATGCGGATTAAAGTCTCCTAATTCGTCATCGTCATTAGAGGCGCGCACCGCACCAACCTCAATTAGTCCTAAGGTGGTATTGGTGGCAATAAACCCTGGATATACATGATGCCCACTAGCATCAATCTGAATACCTCTTTGTTTTATTTCAGACTGGGAGGCTTCTCCAATTGCAGTAATCTTGCCATCCTCCAGTTGAATGATCGCATTTTCAATAACGGTACCATCACCTATATGAGCAGTGGCTCCTATAATGGTATAGGCTTCAGTCTGAACTGGAGCAGGCGTTTGTTGGGCTGTTACTAATGAGGTAATCAAAAGGCACAGCATTACGAATATGTTGTTTTTATTTTTCATCTTAATAGGCGGTTTCCATAGTGTCACAATGCATATACTGCTTTTCCTTCTTTTGAGGTGTTCTGGTTTTTAAACCTTTGTTTTTAGCAGCTAGCATCATGGTAGTTAATTTGTTTTTCTCTTCCTGCATCTCCTTGCGCATCTGAAGATCTCTTTCCATATCAAAGTAGACTTTTCCCTCAATTAGCGTCTTTTCGGCTCTTGCTTTAATAGAAAGCGGATGGTCGGTCCATAGAACCAAGTCTGCATCTTTTCCTACTGCTACGCTACCCATACGATCGTCTAGGTGTAGTAATTTTGCAGGATTTAAGGTCACAAACTTCCAGGCTTCCTCTTCAGAAACGCCTCCGTACTTTACCGATTTTGCGGCTTCCTGATTAAGACGCCTTGACATTTCGCCATCGTCACTATTAATTGCCACTGTAACTCCTTGATCATGCATAATGGCTGCATTATAAGGTATGGCATCGTTTACCTCGTATTTATAAGCCCACCAATCACTAAAGGTCGAGGCACCAACACCGTGCTGCTTCATCTTATCGGCCACTTTATACCCTTCTAATATGTGGGTAAATGTGTTGATTCTAAAATCAAAGGCTTCTGCCACTTTCATCAGCATATTGATCTCACTTTGCACATAAGAATGACAAGAAATAGATCGTTCCTGATTTAAAATATCTACAATGGTTTCTAATTCTTCATCCACTCGGTAATCTTTACCGCTTTTCTTTAAGGCTTCATACTCTTTGGCACGTTGGAAGTAGTCTACAAATAACTGTTGTACTCCCATACGGGTTTGTGGAAATCTGCTAAAGCTTTGCCAGTTAGACTGTTTTACGTTTTCCCCTAAAGCAAATTTGATAAACTTCTTATCTTCCATCACCATTTCGTCAATAGGACTCCCCCACTTCAATTTCATAATGGCGCTTTGTCCTCCAATAGGATTTGCAGACCCATGTAATAACTGTATCGCGGTAACACCTCCTGCCAGATTGCGATAGATATCAATATCGTCTGGGTTTACAGCATCTGCCATACGAACCTCGGCAGATGAGTTTTGACCTCCTTCATTTATGGCAAAAGCAGCGATATGGGAGTGTTCGTCTATAATACCTGCGGTAAGATGTTTTCCCTTCCCATCGATAACGCGAGCTCTACCTTTTTTAATATCAGCACCAATTGCGCTTATCTTACCATCTTTAACTAAGACGTTGGTATTTTCGATAATGCCAGCATCTGAATTGGTCCAGACGGTCACATTGGTAAATAAAATATCTTCTTGTTTGGGTAAGCTCTTAAAGCCAAAGGCTATATTTGGATAAGTCATAGGCATGATAACAGCTGGCTTGTCCTTTTTGTCCTTCTTGTCCTTTTTGTCTTCGTCAATTTTGCCTAGTCGCTTCATTGTATAGGCCTGCTCTGAACCATCGGCCAAAATGGCTTTCCCGTTAAGGTCATTGGCAGTATGACCTACAAGACGTATAAATTTATCTTTGTCCTGGGCAAAAGTAAGATTGATCCATCCGTCTTTATAACTAAACTCGCTTGGAAGCTTATTATCGCCTTTTTTAATCGCTGCACTAGCCTTCTCTTTCGATTTCTTGATAGTCAAATCGTAATTGACCCCATTGAGGTTAATCGCATATTTTCCATCTATATCTTTGATTGTCCAGTCCTTTAATACTGTTTTGTTGCCTTGTACCCAATGCTCATACATCGTAGATTCTTCATCAAATATAGGCCCATCGGTTATTATAAAATTGGCCCACTTTCCTTTTTCCAGGCTTCCAATCTTATCTTGATGCCCTATTAAACGAGCAGGAATCGTCGTAAGCGCTTTTAGCGCTTGTGTTTCAGAAAGGCCATGTTCAATAGCTTTGAGAAGCTGTTTTCTGAACGCCGCTGGAGATTTTAAACTATGTGTAGTAAGTGCAAATTCGACCTTGTTATCGGCCAATAGTTTAGGATTGGTAGGCGCCTGATTCCAAGCCCTCATATCTCCTAAGGAAACATAGGCAGCATGATATGGATTTTCCATATCGTAGGCATCGGGAAAGTTAATTGGGAGTATATAGCTTCTGTTAGTAGCCTTAATTTCATCTAAACGTTGGTATTCATCTCCTCCACCTACTATGAGGTAATCGACACCAAAAGCGTCACCTAATTTATCAATTCGCAAGTCGTCGTACAATCCGCTTCCTTCAAAAATTTGCACCATTGATTTGTTGTCGTTAATGGCTTGCAAACTCAGATCGGTTGTAGGCACCTTTCCTTTCTCATACCAGGCAGCATCGTGGTACATTTGTCTCAATAAAGCGAGTTTCCCCATAATAGAACGTGGATAAGCCTGATTAGACTGCACACTACGATCAAAGGAGAAATGATTTGCGCTCTTACCCGATAAAATACGAGATGCATCATCCCCTTCGGTATTCAAAGCGACCAGCATGCCCGTACCTCTGGCTATACCATCTGCCATATGGGTATTGACAACACCAAAACCTGCCTCTAGCATAGCTTTGGCTGCCTTGCTATCATAGTCAAATGAAGATAGAGCGTCTTGATCGGAACGAATGTGGTCGTTCCAATAGTATCCTTCTCTGGATCCTTCATATTGTGCAGAGCGTCCACCGCCTGGTTTTCTCTTTGGTTTTTTAACACCAAAATCGGTATAGAGGTCAATAAAAGATGGGTAAATACTCTTTCCCTCTACATCTATGACAATGGCATTGGCCGGAATCACAACCGATTTTCCGATGTCAACTATTTTGCCATCTTTAATGACCATAGTTGCATTTTTTAAAACGTTGGTAGGAGTGCTGTAAATTTTGGCGTTAGTAATAACCGTGTAGTTATTATTTTTTGACTGTACGCCATCATTTTTAGGGAAGTAATCTTGTGCCATCAGCGCAGAGGCAAACAGCAACATCCCTAGAAAGGATACTAATTTTGAAAACATAATTGATTGGTTTAAATAGACCACTAAAGATAGGTGAAGCCCTTACAACCCTTGAGGGATTAAGATTTATTTAACATCAAATAGCGCTTGGGAACTTCTTATTGTAGTTTACCAACAGGGCCACCATATAGCTGTAGCTTTTCATACCTTCGGGTTGATTATTGGCCTTGAGGTACTCTGTATAAAAGAGTTTAAAAAAAGGTTCCAAGGGGTTATCCATACGCTGCCAAAACTCCTGAGATTCTCTGTATTGCGAAATAATACCTGGGCGTATTCTCGAACGAAATGCCTGCCCTTGTGCTCGATCTCTAGAATAGATATCGTTTAAACAATATCGCAAGGCAAAAATTGTTCCCGAATATTGAAAGTATGGGTCATCATTATTTAAGCTAGCCAATACCGCAAAAAAATTGGCTTCATTTTCTTTGGCATACCCGAGTTGATGAGCCTGTTCATGACTACTAACTACTGGCAAACGGTACCGAGGTATACAACCGTTAACCTGCGCCTCGTTGGTAATGGGGTTTAAATATCCACTGTACCCCATAATCGACAGTGGATAACTCAACAGCGAAGTCTTTATACTTTCTGGCTCGTAGGTCAAAGAAGGAAATTGAGCTTGTAAGCTGGGGTAGCTCTTTAAGGATTGTTTGTAGATATCCGCTTTCGCGAAAGCGTATACAACCGCAGCACTATCGCTGGGAGCTAGCTGCTGGTGTAAACTATTGGCTTTGTCTAGTAATTTCTCAGAAAGAACCAGCAAATCTGAGGTGGTGTATTGATTATCGATATCTAGCGATCGATGTAAGGGCAATCGGTAATAATTCATACCCCATAAAAGGTGAAAGGCCACATAAACAATAGCCACACTGCTAAGAGCTTGATATAAAAATGCCCTACTCTCTCTAAAGCGCCTTTTTATCAAAAAAAACAAGGCCCTTAGGATGAGAAAAATTGCAACGATGTACATAAGGTCTCCAAACGAAAAATGAATCCAACCCAGGGCCCAGCGGGAAGCCTTAGATAGTATGGGATATAGACCATTACTGTAATAGGTTTCAACAAATAAGGGGTATTTTGCCAAAAGTCGTACCGCACTCATTTCTAAAACTATTAATACAGCGACACCTATTATTTTTTTACTGCTTATCATCTCGCTTCAAAAATAGGAGTTTCTCACTTAGCACGCGATCATATAACAGTTGCCTTTTTCTCTCTGTTGCTTGACAGGTCGTTAAAATGAAAAACGCGTATGGCAAACGAGGCAAAACTAGCGGTAAAAGTTTGATCCCGAATTTCTATATTCGTACACAGAAATCACCCGTCATGCAACCACTTCACATTGTTTTGTTAATCATCGCCTATTTTGGACTGTTGATGCTGATTAGTTACTTTACAGGTAAATCTGGATCAAATGCCGATTTTTTTAAAGCGGGTCGCAAAGCGCCATGGTATCTTGTTGCTTTTGGGATGGTGGGCGCCTCTTTATCTGGCATTACGTTTATCTCGGTGCCCGGTGCTGTAGGGAGCGGTGAATTTGGATATTTTCAAGTAGTTTTAGGATATGTCTTGGGGTATGCAGTCATCGCCTTTGTACTACTGCCTTTGTACTACAGACTCAATGTAACCTCTATCTATGAGTATTTAGAGCAACGTTTTGGGGTGGTCAGCTATAAGATGGGGGCATTCTTCTTTTTTATATCGAGAGTGCTAGGTGCAAGTTTTCGATTGTATCTGGTAGCCATCGTATTGCAGCGATTTGTGTTTGACGCCTATGGTGTGCCATTTGCGGTTACCGTTATTTTGTCGATTGCGATGATCTGGTTATATACCTTTAAAGGAGGGATTAAAACCATCGTCTGGACCGATACCCTACAAACCCTCTTTATGCTTATTGCAGTTGGAGTGTCTATTTACTTAATTCTTGACGCTTTAGATTGGAGCGTGACGCAATTTTTAGCGTCTAATGAATTAGAGTCTTATAGCAAGATCGTTTTTAGCGAAGACATCTTGGCCAAAAACCATTTTATAAAATCATTTCTGGGCGGAATGTTTATCACCATTTGCATGACTGGTCTCGATCAAGATATGATGCAAAAAAATCTCACCTGCCCATCGCTTAGAGACTCTCAGAAAAATGTCATTTCCTTTACCCTAGTGCTGGTAGTGGTCAATTTTGTTTTCTTATTGTTGGGAGCTTTGCTATTTATATACGCTTCCAAAAACAATATTGCCATACCGGTGATGAATGGCGACACTCGCACCGATTTACTCTTTCCGGAAATCGCTCTCAACGGTGGGCTTAGCCTGGTCTTAGGTGTATTCTTTTTGTTGGGACTTATCGCAGCGGCTTACTCGAGTGCTGATAGCGCACTTACCGCACTTACTACCTCTTTTGCTATTGACTTTTTAGGGATAAAAAAGCGAGAAGAACAGCAACAGCAACGCATTCGTAAGCAAACTCATATAGGAATGTCTATCCTATTAGTCATAGTTGTCTTAATCTTTAATGAACTAAATGACAGTACGGTGATAGATAAGCTGCTCACTGTTGCTGGCTATACCTATGGCCCTTTATTGGGTTTATTTGCCTATGGCATATTTACCCAGTGGAAGGTAAGAGATCGATGGGTCTGGCTAGTCACCATAGTATCTGTGATACTTACAGCTGGTATTGGTAACATTCCAGCCTCCTATTTGAGCGGTTATCAAATAGGATATGAACTGCTCTTGATTAATGGTGGGATCACCTTTCTTGGATTAGTATTGATTAGACGCAAGTAAGACTAAGGTACAAGCGATCTCATAAGATATTCCTGCCTTGTCAAGCAAACTATAGAATTCAGGATTTTCGGTCCCGGGGTTAAATATCACCCGCTTGGGGGCGAGGTTAATCACCATACTGTAGTAAGGCTGTTGGCGTTTGGGGTTTAGATAAAGAGTCACCGTGTCTATGGGTTGACTCAGCTCACCGGTTTCTTGATCATCATCGCTCAGGCTTGATTGCAATAGTGATGGGTTGGCTTCTATACTTTCAAATGTTTCTAATTGCACTCCAGCAACAGTACCTGCCACAAGTCCGATAGCCCTGACGGGATGCCCGTAATTTCTGAGTCTATGCATGGCTATATTGGAATATCGATTGGGCTTTAGAGATGCCCCGAGTACTAAGGTAGGTTTTAACATAAATCAAAGTTAAAAAAATAAATCGGTGTAACACTTCATTTACTTTTACGTCTATAGTATAAGAATTCTTAAAGTTGGAAGACTAATAATTCGTTTTGATGGTTAGTGTTAATTATTCGGTTTTCTAACTAAAACCCCGAGCTTGTAAAAGCCCGGGGTTTTGTTTTATAGCTATTGACTCTCAGTATTTTAACTTTATTTTAATGATTTTTGTGAAACAATAGCACAATAATTGCGTCTTTATAATAACAACAAACTCAAGCCGTAGCGAAGCAGGTTTATAAATTATTTGAATTAGCCTTTATATGATATATAACCTACTTTCTAAAGAGTCTGTTAAGGTTATTACGCCCTTTATTTTTGGAGGGCGTTTTTAATGGGGCTCTTCTGGAAATCGATAAACCGAAGGTAAGCGCCATTTAAATATCACAGCAGGAATACGTACTGCAATTACAGCCAGTCCTGCGGCTATTGTAGTGAGCTCTGTAGGTAATTTTAAATGATGCATCACAAGGTATACTACCCCACCAGTAATACAAGCTGTAGCATAAATTTCTTTGCGAAAAATTACAGGTATCTCATTACAAAGTATATCTCTTAACACACCTCCAAAGCAAGCCGACATCGTACCCAAAAGGACACAAATAATAGGATGTAGGTCTGCGCCAAGGCCTATTTGCACACCTGCTGTAGTATATAGTGCAATCCCTATGGTGTCAAACAAAAACAAAGAACGACGTACATAGCGCAATTGTTGTCTAAAAAGTACGGCAATAACAGAAGCTACCATAATGACATAGATAAAGGTCATATCCAACATCCAGGTCACTGGTGTTTTACCAATTAATAGATCTCTTAAGGTACCCCCACCCACCGAGGTAACGGCTGCAATAATCAATATACCAAAGGCATCCATGCGTTTATTCATGGCTGTTAGTACTCCTGAAATAGCAAAGGAAGCTGTTCCGAGAATGTCTATGACGGTTATAAAATCCACTATTGCTGGGTATAATAGTTATAATCGGCAATAACGCGATTGATAAAATCAAAAGGTTTCTCTACCGGATCGACGCCCATCATAGATTTTATCTTATCTGCCAGTTTTACGATGACGTTGTGATTGGCATTTTTGCGCGCATTGGTATACAAGGTTTTAATTGTTTGCATATCCTTATCGTTAAAGACAGTAACCTGTGGATATGTAGGTACGTAATTGTCTGGGATTTCTACTAAGAGATTATCGCGCAAACTGGCTCTTTTTTTCAAACTGATCACAGTCGTACCTGCTGCCATATCTCCAAGACGTTGGCCTTTGTCATTAAGCAATATGGTCACCACAGCTATGCCGCCAGTACTTATAGTGATATCAATCACTCGAAGGATCCAACGTACAAAAAAGCTACCAAAGCCAGGTTTGGATCCATCGAGCTTTACCACTTTTAAATTCATCGCACTTTTGCCAGGCGTCTTTCCATCCCAAAATGTTTCAAATAATAATGAATAGAGATAGACAGGCAAATTAATTACCATAAAAAAGGAAATCACCTCCCACTCATCCCTATTATCAGATACAAACGCGCCAATTAAAAATACGGTGACAAAAAAATAAGCAATGATAATAAAAAGGTCTATTAAAAAAGCAAGAAGCCGCTCTCCTATGCCAGCTACATTTTGATAAATGCTGACATTTTGAGCAGTTTCTATTTGAAAGTTATCCATATATTCTTTTTCTTTACTTTTTTAATATTTGATGCATGCGCGAAGCTGCTTTTGTTAAGCAAAATAAGGATAAATGGTTAAGATTTGAAAATGTTCTTGTCAACAAAACTCAAATTGCTCCTGACCAGCTTTCTAGTCTTTACATAGAGATTACAGACCATTTGAGTTATGCCCAAACATTCTACCCTGAAAGTAAGACACTTGACTATTTAAATCACCTCGCAACGCAGTCGCATCAAATTATTTACAAGACCAAAAGAGAGCCTAGCAAACGTCTTATTTCTTTTTTCACGACAGAATTTCCTTTGCTGATGTACCAATATCAGAGACAATTACTCATTGCCTTTATCACCTTTGGTCTGTTTACTGCCGTTGGAGCCTATAGCGCCGCCACAGATGGCGAATTTGTTCGGTCCATCTTGGGTGATCAATATGTGAACATGACTTTGGCCAATATTGAAAAAGGCGACCCAATGGCCGTTTATAAGGATGCCAATGAATTAGGAATGTTTATAGGAATCACCATCAATAATATAAAAGTGGCCATTATGGCCTTTGCTTATGGAATGTTGGTGGGCATTGGTACGTTATATATCTTGATGAGCAACGCTATAATGCTGGGCAGTTTTCAATATTTCTTTTATGAAAAAGGGCTACTATGGGAATCTATGCGTACGATTTGGATTCATGGTACTATAGAGATCTCGGTTATTATCATCGCAGGCTGTGCCGGGATGGTATTGGGTAATAGTCTACTTTTTCCGGGTACCTACACACGCCTGGCCTCGTTTAAACGAGGGATGAAAAACGGTTTAAAGATTATGGTGAGCACTATCCCTCTGTTTGTTGTGGCGGGATTCTTAGAAGGCTTTGTTACCAGACATACAGAAATGCCAGACTGGCTCGCTATTACTATCATCTTATCCTCTTTAGGGCTCATTCTTTTTTACTATGTATATTACCCCCGCGTGTTGCATAATAGACAAAAAAGTATGGCGCTGCAACTTCCTAAAATGCCTGTAAACGACCTATGAAATCTTCACAATTAATTACATTTAGAAAGGAGCGAGAATTAGGTCAGATTATTGGTGACACCTTCAAATTTATCCGTAAAAACGGTAAAAGTCTCTGGCGTTTATTTTTGCGTACCACCATGCTGCCATTTGTGGTATTACTGGCCGCAGTAGCCTACTACACTCATGCCTCGATTGGGGTCAATGTGCTAGGCATGCAACCTTCGGGAATTGGAGATTTTAATTTGGGATCATTTATTATTAGCGTTCTGGCCTTACTTCTTGGTATTATTTGGTATTCGGCCGCACTCTACGGCAGCGTATCCGAATACATAAAAAATTATGTGAGCCACCAAGGTTCTCCAGTTTTAAATCAAGTGGTCAATGCCTTCAAGCAAAAAATGGGCAATTATATCGGTCTAGGTTTTGCCCAGGTTTTCTTTATCATATTGGCTTGTATACTCGCCTTTTTACCTGGTGCCATCATCATTAATTCGTCTGGGTTTATGGGAGGTATATTGGTCTTTGCAGGACTATTTCCTGTGATTTACCTCGCGATTAGATGGTTGTTAATTTTTCAAAGCATGACTCACGCCAATACAGGTATAATAGCCTCCTTTACAGAAAGCGGTAGGTTAATTAAAGACTATTGGTGGATCACTTTTGCCACTATAATTGTACAAGGTTTATTGATGTACGCTATCAGTATCGCTTTTCAGATGCCGCTTATAGTATATATGTTTGCCAAGGGTATCATCATGGCACAGGAAGGCAGTCTTTCTGATCCCGCCGCTATGTTTGACTGGGGTTTTGTGGCCCTACAAACCATATCTAGTGGTATCTCGTATTTGTTGTATATCATCTTGGTCATCACTCATAACCTCATCTATTTTAATTTGAACGAGCGTAAAACCCAGAGCGGTTCTCTTGCTCAAATAGACGCATTAGGCAATTAAACAAATGAGATACATACTATTTCTGTTTATATTTTGTGCTGGTGCAAGCTTCTTTGGGTCTTCTGTAGAGGCCAAGGTATCGCCTGTGGTCTCCCAACAACAAAGAGGCACTACTGACAGTATTACATTTGATCAAAGTGTTAAAGAGCACTTGACCTATGATCAAGAGACGCTTAAGCAATACCAAAGAGATCCAGATTTTGATTATACCGAAACAGAAGATGCCGACAATTGGTGGACACGCTTCAAAAACTGGCTTAATGACTTGTATAGCTCATTTTTGCGCTGGCTTTTTGGGGATAGTGCTGTAGAAGGCTTCTGGGGTGGTTTTCTTCAGATATTACCCTACATTTTACTGGCACTTTTACTTATGGGGCTGCTTTGGCTGTTTTTGAGAATGGATAGCAATAAACTGGCCTTCGAAAGTATTAAAGCCCCTCAAATGGCTATGGGCGAGGATGAGGATATCATACAAAATCAGGATATAGAAGCCTTGATACAAAATGCCTTGGCGAGTCAAAACTATAGACTAGCTGTGCGGTACTACTATTTACTAACGCTTCAAAAACTCTCAGGAAAACAACTTATAGACTGGCAAGCTCAAAAGACCAATCACGACTATATTTATGAAATTAAAGACCGCTCGCTACGGAATCAGTTTAGACGTGTGACAGACTTATACGATTATATCTGGTATGGAAGTTTTACTGTAGATGCTTCTGCTTTCGCGAAAGCGCAAAGCGCCTTTAACACCTTAAATCAACGCCTATGAACACCAAACAAAAAGTGCTTATAGGTTGTATACTCTCTCTATTTGCCCTGGTGATTTATCTCGAGTCAACAGAAAAGGAACCCGTTAATTGGTTTCCTAGTTATTCTAAAACTGATAAAATACCACTAGGCACTTATATCGCCTATCAAACGCTTGAAGAAGCAATAGACGTTCCTATTGAGGATATTAGCATACCGCCCTATCAATTTCTTACAGATAGCAGCGAGGTGAGTCAGGGTAGTTATGTTTTTATCAATAGCTCGATTAATTTTGATGACGTAGAGGCCGATCTGTTGTTAGACTGGGTTGCAAAAGGCAATACGCTCTTTGTGGCAGGCAGCGGTATAGGATCTCGTATTTTAGATACGCTCCATCTGGAAACAACCTACTATTACGATTTGGACAACTTCTACACCAATCCTATAGTGAGTTTAAGCAATCCCAATCTTCAAAAAAGCAAATCCTATTATTTGGACATAGAAACTAATGCGAGTTACTTTTCTGAGATAGACACACTTAACACGGTGGTTTTGGGTCAATTTGATCTTAGTAAAAAAGACACAGTGACTATGGAAGATCCTAAGATTCACTTTATTCAACAAGGCTTTGGCCAGGGAGATATCGTTATTCACTTAATGCCAGAGTTGTTTTCAAATTACAATCTGCTACGCAACAATAATATCGAGTATCTCACTGCTGCTTTTAGCTATTTGGACACAAAGAAGACGGTGTATTGGGATCGTCATTACATCAATGCCAAGTCGATACAGACCTCCCCACTCTATGTTTTCTTAAAAAACCGATACATGAAATGGGCCTACTATATGCTCATTCTTGGGCTCCTTTTGTATGTCATTTTTGAAGGGAAACGCAAACAACGCGCCATTCCTATAGTTACCCCCTTGCCCAACAAAACTTTAGAATTTACCGAGACCATAGCCGGAATGTATCTGGAACGAAGAGATCATCACAGTATCGCCATGTACCAAATTAATTATTTCTTTGAATATTTACGTACCGACTTACTTATCGCCACTGGACAACGAGATGCTACGTTTTTAGAGCGAGTTCACCTCAAATCTGGCAAATCACGCGAAGAGACCAAACGACTATTTGAGTTTATTGAAATGATTTTAGGCGCTAAAACGGTCACTCAAGAACAACTAATACGATTAAACAAGCTTATTGAAGCTTTTAAAAACCAATAACTATGGACCCAGAAGAGCAATATAAAAACGAGCAACAGCCACAAGAGCCCTCTACACCTAAGCCTGATTCAGACCAACAAGAAACACCCCTAACTGCTGGAGACAATATTTCTGATACCCAAGCGCTATCTTTTGAAAACCGTATTCCTCTTGAAGCCTTGAAGTCTACGGCAGAAGCGATTAGAGCAGAATTAGGTAAGATTATTATTGGGCAACACGAGTTTGTCGAACTACTCTTAGTGGCACTTTTATCTGACGGTCATGTTTTGATTGAGGGGGTACCTGGTATCGCCAAAACTATTACAGCAAAGTTGTTTGCCAAAACGCTAGACACTGATTTTAGCCGTTTACAATTTACTCCAGATTTAATGCCTTCTGATGTATTGGGAACTTCGGTTTTGAACATGAAAGACAGTGCTTTTGAGTTTAGAAAAGGTCCAATTTTTTCAAACATTGTTTTAATTGATGAGATCAATAGAGCTCCAGCCAAAACGCAAGCAGCCCTCTTTGAAGTCATGGAAGAACGCCAAATTACTATAGACGGGAATCGGTACCAACTTCAGGCACCATTTATGGTTTTGGCTACTCAAAATCCAGTAGAGCAAGAAGGAACCTACCCACTGCCAGAGGCTCAATTGGACCGCTTTTTATTCAAGATTAAAGTAGATTACCCAAGTCTAGAGGAGGAAATTAATATACTTCAGAGTCACCACGATAGAAAGGGAAAAGCCCCACAAGGTGAGATAAATGCTGTTATTACACCAGAGCAACTGGCCATCTTTAGACAACAGACACAAGATGTTATCATTGAAGAGAAAATCCTTAATTACATAGCCGAAATCGTTATCAAATCCAGAACGCATCCACATCTCTATCTAGGTGGGTCACCGCGCGCCTCCCTATCGATTATGAATGCGGCCAAAGCTTTTGCCGCTATTTCAGGAAGAGATTTTGTGATACCAGAAGATGTCAAAAGGGCGGTAACCCCTGTGATGAGACATCGCTTGATCTTATCTCCAGAAAGAGAGATGGAAGGGATGACCACAGAACAGGTGGTAGATATGATTGTTCAATCTGTAGAAATACCGCGATAATTGAGCATTCTTAGATTTATAAAATCCCTTTTTATACACAAACGCTTTTTTTATGCGCTAAGTGGTGTAGGTCTGTTTTTCTTTCTTTCCTATTGGTTTAATGGGTTATACCCTTTGGCATGGCTCACCTTTTGGGCCTTAGGATTGCTTTTTCTAATAGATATAGTGCTACTATATAAAGGGCATTATGGTGTAGCGGCTAGTCGTCAATTACCCGAAAAATTTTCGAATAGCGATGCCAATCAACTTAGCGTTGAGCTCAAGAACAACTATCCTTTTAAGGTGTCCTTAGAAATCATCGACGAAATACCCGTACAATTTCAAAAACGTGATTTTCTAAAAAAACTCCAAATTCCTGCGCAACAAGCGGCCTCGTTTAGTTACGAATTACGCCCTGTAGAGCGAGGAGAATATATCTTTGGGCATTTAAATGTCTATGTGAGTTCGAGATATGGAATCGTAAAACGCAGGTTTACCTTTGATAAAGATGGCATGGTCAAGGTCTATCCTTCCTTTATACAAATGAAGAAATATGCCTTTTTGGCTCTGGATAATAGGCTCACTTTACTGGGAATGAAAAAGATGAGACGAATTGGCCACACCATGGAATTTGAACAAATCAAAGAATATGTTATTGGCGACGACGTACGCACCATCAATTGGAAAGCTACCGCCAAACAAGCTGATTTGATGATCAATCAATTTCAGGATGAAAAGTCACAGCCTATCTATTGCCTTCTAGATGCAAGTAGATCCATGAAAATGCCCTTTGAAGGTTTATCACTTTTGGATTATGCTATCAATAGTACCCTAGCCTTTTCAAATATTGCACTTAAAAAGAAAGATAAAGTAGGCATGATCACCTTTGCCGAGACTATTAAGAATCACCTTCCAGCCAGTAGTCGCAAAGTACATCTCAACACTGTACTAGAGATTCTCTATAATATCAAAACCGATTTTTTAGATAGTGACTTTGGTACATTATACGCTCAGATAAAGCGTAGCGTTACCCAACGAAGCCTATTGCTGCTTTTTACCAATTTTGAACATATATCGGCTATGGAGCGACAGTTGGGTTATCTAAAAGCGCTTTCGCGAAAGCATATATTGGTAGTCATCTTTTTTAAAAATACCGAATTGGACGAATTATTAGAATCTCCAGCCGAAGAAGTACCTCAGATCTATCACAAAACGATCGCACAGAAGTCAGACTACGATAAAAAAGTGATGGCCGCAACCTTAGAACAATACGGCATACAAACCATTTTGACCAAGCCACAAGATCTCACGGTTAATACCATTAATAAATACTTAGAAATTAAGGCTAGAGGTTTGCTTTAAGGCTCTTTGATAAGTAAAGACCTGTCCTACCGCTACTTCAATAAAATTTGCTATCCCAACAAATGGGCATGATGAGTTGTATCTAAAATAAAGAGCAAACGTTAATCTTTTGATAAAGCAAGTGATTTTGTTTAATCTTTATTTACTTTAGATGAACATTTTAAATTAAAGACAACAACCATGAAGTCATTTTTAATCATCTGTAGTTTTGTGTCTTCGGCCATTTTGCTATCATTTTCTACCACTTTTGAACCTGCTCCACAAGAATTTCAAGGGCAAGCTGTTTATTTTTCGAAGTCAACCATGCAACTGGGATCCTGGGGTGCACGTATGAGTGAAGCTCAGAAAAAACAGATTCAGGCACGTCTTAAAAATAGGTTAGAAAAAACCTATACACTCAACTTTAACAAAGAAGCTTCTGTGTTTGATGAAGAAGAAAAACTAGATGCAATGTCTGGAGCTACAGATTCTTGGGGTCAAAATTTTGCTGCTGGAGAACAGTTTAAAAATGTCAAAGAAAACCAGCTCGTACAAAGTCAGGAATTTTATGGAAAGCAATTTTTGGTAAAAGATGAGCTCATCCCTATAAATTGGGTAATGGGTAAAGAATCCAAACAAATAGGACAATACATGTGTTTTAAAGCTACGGCTTCTGTACCTACCGCAGAACTCACTTGGTATTCTTTTGCTTGGAGCGATCTAAGAAGAAATACTGAGGCTAGTGAAGATGGGGAGACAGAAGTGGCAATGACTCAAGTAGAAGCCTGGTATACACCACAAATACCTGTACGACATGGACCGGGACAATTCTGGGGCTTACCTGGGCTGATATTAGAAGTAAGCGCTGGAGACACCACCATGCTGTGTTCTAAGATAACGCTCAATCCTTCAGAAAGTATAGACATAGAAGCGCCTAAGAAAGGCAAAGAAATTACAAAGAAGAAGTACAAAGAAACCATTACAGAAAAGATGATGGAAATGAGAAATAATCGAGGTAGAAGAAGAGGTTAAATCTCGTTCTTATTGACCAACTCTCTTTAAGCCATCACTATTATGAAATCAATTATTCGTCTCGCTTTTATCCTGTGTCTTTATCAAGTACAGGCACAAGTGAGCATGAAAGGTGTTGTAAAAGATACCCTCAATCAACCATTAGAACTCGCTAATGTTATCGCCATAAATAAGGCAACCAGCGCCTTAGAATCTTATGGCGTCACCGATCAAAACGGTAAGTACAATATTGCTCTAGGCAAAAACGGAAGTTATCAGATACAGGTGAGCTATGTAGGGATGAAGACCTATGAAGAAAGTCTGACCACCCAAAAAAGCGACATTACCAAAGACTTTACCATCTATCCAGACAACTCTTTGGACGCTGTAGAGCTTACTTATGAAATGCCCGTGACTATTAAAGGTGATACCTTGATATACAATGCCGATTCGTTTAAAAACGGCACCGAACGTAAGTTGGAAGACGTTTTAGAAAAATTACCAGGAGTTGAAATTAATGAAGATGGACAAATAGAAGTTGAAGGTAAAGTGGTTAATAAACTCATGGTAGACGGCAAAGATTTTTTTGATGGCGATACCAAATTAGCGACCAAAAATATCCCTTCAAAAGCGGTAGATAAGATACAAGTATTGCGCAACTATGCCGAAGTAGGTCAATTGAGCAGCGTCACCAATAATCAGGACAACGTGGCCCTGAATATTAAACTAAAGGAAGGGAAAGAGAATTTTTGGTTTGGAAATGTGACTGCAGGTGGCGGTGTAGCTCCAGACAATGGGCTATATCTACTACAACCTAAATTGTTTTATTACAGTCCTAAATATAGTATCAATTTTATAGGTGATATCAACAATATTGGCGAAGTAGCTTTGTCTCGCCGTGATATCAGGAATTTGAGTGGTGGTTTTAGAGCGCCAAGCAGAAGCAGTGGCACCAATATTAATCTAGGAGATAACGGCTTAAATTTTCTAACCAATCAGGCCAATGCCCTTGAAATAGAAAATCGCTTGGGTACAGCTAATTTTAGTTATTCACCTACAGCAGCCTTAGATTTAAGCGGTTTTGTCATCTTTAATAGTAGCGATATACTTTCTAGAGAAACCAACCTCATACAGTATACCGATCCGAGCCTAGGTATTCCAGACGAACGTACCCAGCAAACGAGCACCGAACGTTCCAATCAAGGTTTGGTCAAGCTTAGTGCTAAGTATCAACCCAATTTTAGTAATCAACTAGATTATGATGTCTTAGGTCGCATCTCAGACGATCGCCAACAGCAAGATTTAGTCTCCTCGATTGTAGGCGCTACTAACCAGCTAGACGAAGTCACTCCCTATAGTATCAATCAAAGTCTTAATTACTATTATACACTAGACGAAAATAATATTTTTGCCTTTGAAGCCCAGCATCTTTATAAAAATGAAGATCCCTTCTACAATGCTGTACTCAATAATAATCCTGATGGAGACGATGCTTTTGACCCTACAGCCACCGCATTAGGTTTGGACACGACCGTAAATCGTTATGACCTAAATCAAAACCGAAGAATAAAATCCAATCAACTCGATGCCAAATTAGATTACTACAATATTTTAAATCCCAAAAGCAACCTGAACCTCACCTTTGGTACTATTTTGAGTAGACAATCATTTAACTCAAACATCTTTCAATTTTTGGAAAATGGTGATCAGCTTGCGCCCACGCCAAACTTTAATGATGGCTTAGCGACAAATGATGTTGTTTACAATTTTAGCGATGTGTACCTAGGGCTGCACTATAGAGTGCGTACGGGAAAATTTACCATAACCCCTGGCTTTTCTGTGCATGCCTACGGCAATAAAAATACCCAAGGCGGACAAACCTTTGAAGATAATTTCTTTAGAATACTACCCGACTTTGAAACGCGTATTCAACTCAAAAAAAGTGAAGCCCTTACCTTTAGGTATGATATGCGAAATCAATTTACCGATGTTACCAGACTCGCCCAAGGTGTAGTGCTCAATAACTTCAACAATATTCAATTTGGAGCCCCAGACCTCCAAAATGCGCTTTCACATAACCTCAGTTTATTTTATAGTAGTTTTAATCTCTTTAACTATACTAATGTCTTTGCGCGAGCAGCCTACACTAGCAATATCGATCAGATTAGAAGTTTGACCAATTTTGAAAACGTTATAAGAACCAGCACCTTTTTTAATTCGAGTTTTGCAGATGAGAATGTGAACGTATTTGGACGCGTACAACGCACCTTTGGAAAAATTCGAGCCAGTTTAAGAGCGAGTTTTAATTACTCAAAGATCAATCAGTTTATACAAGAGCAGCAATCGCTCAACGAAGGATTTACCCAGACGTATACGCCTAGTATTCGAACCAATTATAGAAAGGCACCCAATGTGAGTGTGAGTTATCGTTACAGCGTTACAGATAACAATCAGGGAGGGCGTAAAACTACATTTATTACCAATGCCCCATCTATAGAATTTGATGCCTATATCTGGGAAGCACTCACCTTTAGAACCAATTATACCTATACCAATCAAGATCTAGGCAATGGCGATTCTCAATCTTTCCAAAATTGGGATGCTACCTTAGCCTATAGAAAGGATAGAGATGCAAAATGGGAATACGAGATCAAAGCGACCAATTTGCTTAACATAGATTCTCAAGTACGCAACAGCGCAAACAATATTGCAGTATTTGCTTCTGAGACCTTTATTCAGCCAAGGTTTATCACGCTAAGACTGGTATATAATCTCTAGTAGTATCCTTAGAAGGCAGTTTATCTCAACTCAAAAACAAGTAGGAGAATTAGAATGATCCTTATGGATAATCTTGTAAGGGCATAATACCAGCGCAAGAATAGCTGTAACCTCCCCCTTAAGCCCTGCAAAGAGCCCGCAATCTCTATCCCGATGTCAAAACTTTGTTCTAAGGCCTACGTATAAGGTGTTGTCCTGAGATATATTAGTCTCCAATTTAACTGACATAGCTTGCTAAAGATCTATAGGATTGATTATCTTTGCCCCCTTTACAAAAACACCCAAAATATGTCTTTGTCACCACTGCAAGCCATATCGCCTATCGATGGACGCTATGCATCAAAAACGGATACTTTAATCCCTTTTTTTTCTGAAGAAGCCTTAATAAAGTATCGCGTCAAGGTCGAAATAGAATATTTTATTGCCTTGTGCGAGCTACCCTTACCTCAACTGGAATCTGTAGATAAGCATTCCTTTATCGCTTTGCGCGAAATCTACTCAGAGTTTACCACCGCAGATGCACAGGCGATAAAAGACATAGAAAAAGTGACCAATCACGATGTCAAAGCCGTAGAGTATTTTATCAAAGAAAAATTTGATCGTCTACATTTATCAGACTACAAGGAATTTATTCATTTTGGCTTGACTTCTCAGGATATCAATAATACAGCCATTCCACTTAGTTTGAAGGATGCCATGAACCAGGTGTATATCCCTCAACTTTTAGAAGTTGTGGATCATTTGCGACAATTAGTGGATGAGTGGGAGTCTATCCCACTGTTGGCACGTACGCATGGGCAACCAGCTTCCCCTACACGTTTAGGAAAGGAAATTGAGGTTTTTGTGGTGCGTATTGAAGAACAACTCAACCTATTGAACGACATTCCCAGCGCAGCCAAATTTGGTGGGGCAACGGGTAATTTTAATGCACATAAGGTGGCCTATCCCGATGTAGACTGGAAGGCATTTGGATCGCGATTTGTTCACGACACCTTAAAAATGCAACATTCATTCCCTACCACTCAAATTGAGCAT
>CAZJWI010000110.1:0-5264 GCA_964549485.1 uncultured Flavobacteriaceae bacterium | reverse complement strand
CTTAATTATTTCATCTGCCTCATCTTCGCTCACATTCTCAAAGCCTTTAAACGACTTGAGCCTTTCTACAGACATTTTACTTTTATGTACTTCCTTATTGTTTTCTTTTTTTACATCTATCGATTGCATTGTTACTTCCGTAAATGCTATTCTATTTTATAGTCATAGCACTAGTGGGATTTGGGATGGCTCTTTGAGCTCATTGCATTTAGGTTAATCGATGTTTATCACGTTTTCATATTAATTAGTTCAAACTTGCTTCCGTTATGGGATGACAAGTTCATTTGGGTGGCAAATAGGGTATCTATTTTGCTTTTTGTTTCACGGTACGGCTTATCAAGACCACTTTACCGTTGGCTTGTTTTATTTCAATATTCTGGTACTCGTGCTGTTTCAAAATGTCGATAATTCTATCTTTCTCACTAATGCGTTCCGTGCCTTCAATCATATCTATCTCGCCATTCTTTTTGGTCACTTGCACAGATTGGTACGACTCACTTCTCAAGATGAGCATCACTTGAATTTCGTCTTTATTAAGACCAGCAAAGGCATTAAAATTTGGTTCAGAAAAGAGTACAGATATATTTTCTTTGACGACTTGATTAAAACTCAACACAATTTGATTGGTCACTTTTCCTTCCTGTAAGAGTTTTACATATTCATAATCGTCTGCGAGATATATGTTTCCTGCCACATCGGTTATTAAGTATAACGCTTTCGCGAAAGCGAGAACTTGAACAGCTGAGTATTCTAACCTACTTATGCTTTTACCTTCAATGGTTGTATTCTCAAAGAGAAATTTCCTAACAAGCTTGATTCTCTCATTTGCAAATCCCAGATTGCGATATTCGATGATGATACCCATCCATAGAATATCTATTAGGCTAAACTTCTTCCATCCACTATCAGTGTGGCGTTGGTCTTCAAAGAGACCTATATCCTGCCAGTGCGTAATCATACGCCTTTCGGCATTTATAATATACTTATTTGCATATTCCTTCTCGTTGAGAAGTCGCAACAATTTAGAGTAATCTGTATTCAATTTTTCCAATGATCTTATTAAATCTTATAGCGCAAACATAAAACAATAAACGTTACGAAGCAAAGACGTTTTATTTTTTGTCGATTGATGCTATGTATTTTTTCAAAATATCGCTTTCACTTTTCTGGGCTTTAAAAAGATTTTCATTCGTGGTAGCGAGTATATCTTGAATCTGCTTAAGTTCATCTTTGTGTTGAAGGGCCATCTTTTCAATCTTCTCTGATTTTTTCTCTATATGTTGCCTAAGCTGATGATTCAAATCAGTATTCTCTTTTCTGATTTCATTTATAATTCGATAAAATTCAGCTACACAATCCTTGTCCAATTTTGCCATAAAATTGTTGATCATAGTTTCAACTCTTATGTTATTACTATTGGGTTCATTGTTTACATTTTTAACTTCCTTTATCTTCCCGTTGCCTGCGTGAGCAATATTGTTTTGATCTCCATTATTGGTTATTGAATTATCAGACTTGTTGATATGTTTTTCGGGCTTTGGAATATAGTCTAGTGTTTCTGCCCCATAGAAATAGTTCATATCTACATTGAATCGTTTGGCAAAGTTTATAAGTGCAAGATGTGGTATATGTTTAGACCTACTTCTAACTGAAGAAATAATACTTCTATTAGAAGGATAAATCATTTTACCTAGACTACTATCGTTACTTGGTCTTATTCCTAAGTCAGAGTTTTTTTTAAGGACAATGTCTATGGCATCGATAAACTTTATGTCTATTGCATCATAATCTGGATTTGCTTTCATAGTATCAGTTTGATTATCATTTGTTTGATGATTCGATGGTGTTTCTTTTTCATTCATTAAGAGTTCGGCGCTGAAAATTATTATTTCTTTTTGTTGCTTATTAAGCAACGTTTATACATATATTTGAACAAATAACACCATAAATGGCGTTAAATTGTTGTCAAATTTACAAAACTTTTACACAGAATTGTTAAACGAATCACATAAACTTTATAAGAATGTATCAACCTGATGAAATCAAGGCGATTACCAAAAAAATGCACAAGCTCTTCGATAACCCAATTGCACTTGTAGCCAAAGAGTCTGGAAAATCTAGACCTACTGTATCTAAATTTTTTAATAGAAAGGAAATAAGGCCATCTAGCGAAGAGCTCGTTTATGAAGCTTGTCTAGTCTTAATTGAGAAGAAACAAGAACAGACCAATCGTAATAGCAAAAAAGGAAAAGTGCTTACCCAAAATCCAAGCCTTCCACCTCAGACAGCTTTGAATTTGTAATGTGAATCTCATCTATGAAGTTCACTGACCAAAACGAGGATGAAGGTTTCCTTAACCTTATCAAGCAAATTAAGGAAGAAATAGAGATGCTAAAAAAGCACAACAATCCGACTAGTGAGATAGACAAAGCACACACTTTGCTGTTTCATAACAGTCCTAAAAATGAGCATAGTTAATTATTCCATCGCCTTTAAAGCTTTGGATTACCACATTAAAGTACACAACCAGAATACAGATCAACTTTCCAAGCGCATACGACAGGCCATAGCCTCGACTGCAAAGGATATTATTAAGATTTACGGACTTTCTCTACTGAAAGCGAGTAATGTCACACAACTTGATTTACAAAATTTACCGCCTCTAAAGACCAATAATCTACAGTTGGCTAAAATGGGCAACGCCAGTCCTCGTACTATTCAGCGTCACTTAAAAAGACTTATAGATGCAGGGATTATTATCAATAAAATATGGCACGGTACCAATTCAGGATACGACCTTTGGGTCGAGCCAAAAATCTTGTTAGCAAACGGTTTAAAACAGGTTGAGAAGTCCAAAAATGAGCAAGTCTCACGGAATTTACAACCTACACACAATCAACATCTTAGAAAAACACATACGACAACTTGTCGTCATACAGACTCTAGTAACAATGGTTACATAAATAATTTAATAATAAGCGTTGATAACTCAAGCCGAGCCAAGTTATTTGGAGGTAAAAGGAATTCGCTACCGCTCACTAAAGAAACAACGTCACGCCACGCTTCTAGCAACACTTTTACAGGATACACAGGGAAAAAATGCCCCAAAAAATCCAAAGATGCAGGGGAAAATGCGCGGAATCGAGCCACAAATCAAACTGGCGCCGAAAATTTGCCACGAGATTCAGCTCGTTCCGCTTCCCTTTCTGTTTATGTGAATGCGCTTTGGACGCTTTCGCGAAATGTGCTCTACCAAGACACCTATCTCACAGAATCACAAATCATAATTGGTAAAGAATTACTTTGGCAATGGTATGATCCAGTAGCCAATAAAAATCTGGCAAATGTGCATCAATGCTATATAGATCGCATAGAACTCGTACGGAAATATCTCTCCAAAGATCCAGAACGTCGCTTCGTGCAGTTGCCAAATCAATACTTTGATCCTAAAAATAAAACAGGTTTTACCGGCACAAAGAAATGGTGGCGAGACCACAAAAAGCGTCAGGTTGAAGTGCAACTAAAACTCATCGTTGCAGCGCAAATACGCAGATTTCTAAACAATGAGAAAAAAGATACTGCCAAACAGAAACCAAGATTGGCACTTTTCAGGCAATGTGAGACGAGAATAGGCAAACTGGGACAACCTGAGCTTTTACAACACTTTCACGCGAGTGTACTCAACCCATCTACACAACGATTTTTATACACCAATACTTAACGAATGAAACGTATTTTCAAAAAGAAAAACGCTGCCCTGACCAACAAACTCAAGGGAGCGATTGCCGAGATATCTATTGATGTTTTTGGCTACGAGAAAAAGATCTCGCATAATATCAAAAATTATACACAGCAGATTGCCACTTGGCAACAGCTTCCCGTGGAGCGATTGTATCTGCGTATTTATCAAGAGCAGCACAAAGTTCATTCTTATCTGTACAATCAGGATGTGCCTTTAAAAAAAATCCCCACTGATGAGCTGGCGTATTTTTTCCTGGAAGAAAGTATTGCTGCACTACCCAATGTGCGCAACAAGATTGCCTTCAGCATCAAAAAGTATCTCAAGGAATTTGCCACAGCCAATCAAATCTGTGAGCAAGATGTTCAGATCTGGCTTAATGTAAAACAAGATGTTGTAACAGTCAAAGCTTTTCACGACAAGACCTATATCAAGGAAATTTCACTTTTATCACTCATTAAATACTTTAAATAATGCAACAAAAGAAAAAAGGCTGGAAACTCGGCCAAGATTCAGAAACTAAAATGATTGTCTGGTTTAAGGATGGTAATGTGCGCACGATGTACTCCATCGACTGGCGTCATAAATTATCCAAAACAAAAAGTAGGGAAACGGGTCTTACGCGCTTCCGAAAAAAGATAAAAGAATACGGTCCGCTGGCGGGCACTATTGAGATTTATGACAAAGCTAATGGACAACGCATCGCCAAATTCTACGAAGGAAACGAGATGAATATTAACGCTGAAACCAATTGATATGAGAACCATTTTAGAATTAAAAGCACGACTGAAGAATGAAACTTTATTCAGTAGAAAACATCCTAATTATGAAGAAGACGATAATAAAGTTCATTTGTTGTATGTATCGCCTTGTTTAGATTCCACAGGGTATTACCGTGCAATAGCACCTGCTTTGGAACTTAACAAGACATCATCTCATTGCGCGATTATTACCGTTATTGAAACCTTTAACTTCAATAAACGCTTTGAAGATTATGAGAATCTGATTGATGAAAAGCTATTATACTGGGCAGATTATGTGATCTTCCCAGTCATTTTCTCAGATATTGATTTCTTTATAAAAGCGATTCGTGTGTTGCGACCAGACGTTCAATTGGTAATGGATATCGATCAAAACTTCACGGCTATACCACAAAGTCACGCATTGTCGCGCAAAGTCAGCACTCGTGACAAAGAGCAATTATTATCTAATATGATTTCTATGGATGTGGTTACAGCTGCGACAAAATCACTGGCTAGTTTTTACAAAAAGATCCTGCACGACAATTTTCCTAATCATAGTACTCACGTTGCGCAATTACCCTCTTTAGTGTCACGACTAGGTTATGAAGAGATACCACCTTTAAAACGTAATGAGTCTGAAACAATCAGGATTGGGATTATAGGTAGTAAAAGACAGCTTGAGGATTTGCTAGTCCTTAAGGAACTAGTTGCAAAAACTAAAGAAGTCCTTAAGGAAGGAGTTCAATTTGTATGTTATGGTTGGGATGGAAAAGATAGTAATG
>CAZJWI010000109.1:0-16699 GCA_964549485.1 uncultured Flavobacteriaceae bacterium | reverse complement strand
TGTACACGGTGTGTACAAACCAGGTAATGTAAAGCTCACTCCAAAAATTCTTAAAAATTCTCAAGAACACATATCAGAAAAATACAATGTAGCTCATAATACCATTGATTTTGTCTTTCACGGAGGAAGTGGATCTACCGTAGAAGAAATAAGAGAAGCTATTGGTTATGGGGTTATAAAAATGAATATCGACACCGATTTGCAATACGCTTTTGCAGAAGGTATTCGCGATTATTTTGGTGAGAATGCCGACTATTTAAAGTCACAGATCGGAAATCCTAATGGTGATGACCAGCCTAATAAAAAGTACTACGATCCTAGAGTGTGGTTGCGCAAAGGTGAGCAAAGCATGCGTCAGCGTTTAGAAAAAGCGTTTGAAGATTTGAATAATGTCAATACGTTGTAGTATTTTCGCGTAAGCAAAATAGCTACAAACATATTTTACTTAAAGCATAAATTCTAACCTAACCCGAAATTATGGCTTGGTTTAAACGAAAAGACAAAGGGATTCAAACCCCTACCGAAGACAAAAAAGACACCCCAAAAGGGCTGTGGTATAAGTCACCCACCGGAAAGGTAGTAGATACAGAAGAATTGGAAAAAAACTTCTATATCAGTCCTGAAGATGGGTACCACGTGCGCATTGGAAGTGCTGAATATTTTCAAATATTATTTGACGACAATACATTTACAGAACTCGATAAGAATTTGGTCTCCAAAGACCCCTTAAAATTTGAGGACAAAAAGAAGTATACCGACCGTCTTAAAGAAGCCAAAGAACGCACTGGTTTGAAAGACGCCGTTCGCACCGCGGTTGGCAAATCTGGAGGTGAAGAATTGGTAGTTGCTTGTATGGATTTTAGATTTATTGGAGGATCTATGGGTAGCGTTGTGGGTGAAAAAATTGCCCGTGCCGCAGATTATGCACTTACGCATAAACTACCCTTTATGATTATTTCCAAATCTGGAGGAGCTCGTATGATGGAAGCCGCCTTATCGCTTATGCAACTGGCCAAAACCTCGGCCAAACTGGCACAACTGGCAGACGCTGGCATTCCTTATATCTCTTTGTGTACCGACCCTACTACAGGAGGAACAACGGCATCTTTTGCGATGCTTGGTGATATCAATATCTCTGAGCCAGGCGCCTTAGTTGCCTTTGCAGGACCTCGTGTAGTGCGTGATACTACTGGGAAAGAATTACCCGATGGATTCCAAACCGCAGAGTTTGTACTAGAACATGGCTTTTTAGATTTTATCAGCCCGCGTAACGAGCTCAAACACAAAATAAACCTCTATCTGGATTTGATACTTAATCGTCCTATTAGACAAGTGAGTTAATAACAGCATTAGAAGAAAAAAGCGAGCCAAGAGGCTCGCTTTTTTTTATTTCTTCCGATCTATCACATAGGTAACCATCAGCTCCAGGGCGTCGCGATATTCGGACTTTGGGAATTGATGCAAAAGTGCTAAAGCCTCTTCTTGCAAGGCCTTCATTTTATTGATCGCGTAATCCAAACCACCCTTCTCTTTGACAAAGGCGATCACTTCTTTGACGCGTTTTTTGTTGTGGTTGTGATTTTTAATGCTATTGATAAGCCAGTTTTTCTCTTTGGCAGAGGCAGTATTGAGCACATGAATTAAAGGTAGGGTCATCTTTTGCTCTTTGATATCAATACCTGTAGGCTTTCCAATTTTCTGGTCGCCATAATCAAAAAGATCATCTTTAATTTGAAAAGCCATCCCGATGAGTTCTCCAAATTTACGCATGGGCTCAACAGCTTCTTTGGCATGTACTGCACAGGCGCCCAGACTGCAACAGGCAGCAATTAAGGTGGCAGTTTTTTGACGTATAATTTCAAAATAAACAGCCTCAGTGATATCGAGCTTACGCGCTTTTTCTATCTGTAATAACTCACCTTCACTCATTTCGCGCACGGCTACAGAGATAATTTGCAGCAAATCAAAATCACCATTGTCAATAGATAACAATAAACCCTTAGAGAGTAAAAAATCACCCACCAATACGGCAATCTTGTTTTTCCATAGCGCGTTGAGCGAAAAAAAACCCCGACGTTGGTTAGAGTCGTCTACCACATCGTCATGCACCAGGGTGGCTGTGTGAATGAGCTCAATTACAGAAGCGCCTCTATAGGTGCGATCGTTAACCTGCCCCTGGCCAAACATTTTGGCCACCAAAAAAACAAACATGGGCCGCATTTGCTTGCCCTTTCTGTTAACGATGTAATGGGTAATACGATTGAGAAGCGCCACTTTAGACCGCATCGAAAGCGCAAACTTTTCTTCAAAAAGTTCCATTTCGTAGGCAATGGGCTCCTTAATTTGTGCAACTATTTTCATAGAGCCACAAAGATACGTATAAACTGTTTTGATGCCTACAGGCGTACATATTGTATATACTATGTTAATTTATTATGAAGTGTACACTTGTTTGTTTAACTTTATTCCTTAAAATTATAATCTAACGCAAATAATTACTACATGATGAAAAAAATTACTCTTATTGCTGCTTTATTTGCAGCTTTTTCAATGAACGCTCAAGATGTTATTTTTGAGGATAATTTTAATGATACTACACCTGGCGATAATGTCGGAGAAGATATCGATATTCCTGCCGGATACGCTCAGTATGATGTAGATGGTGATGGTTTTAGCTGGGGTATCGCAACAAATGACAGTTTTAATTTTGACTACAGCGAATTGTATGATGGGAATTTTATTCTTTCTGCGTCTTTTATTACAAACCAGACAACTGGTGGTAATGGTGGACAGGGAGCACTTAATCCTAATAATATCTTAGTTCTTCCTCAGATTTCATTACCTGCCGATAGCGAAATTGAATTTAGCTATACCGTTGGTTCAGGATCAGATCCAAGCTTCTTTTCTGAGACCTATGCAGTTACTGTGACTACTTCTGACGCCGAAAGTGATATTTTAGCAGCTACACCAGTTTTAAGCACAACCCTTTCTGAGCAAGGAAGTAATACTGTTACCTTAGACCTTTCTGACTTTGCTGGACAAGATGTATATATTGCATTTCGCCATTTTGACACATTTGATCAGTTCATATTAGTATTAGATGATTTCTTAGTTACTTCAGAAACTCTAAGTGTAGAAGACTTTAGCGGTAACGGTTTCTCTCAATTTGTAGATGCTGATGCAAATTTAAACTTACGTGCCAACGTAGCTTTAGAAAATGTAGAGCTTTTCAACATTGTTGGACAACAAGTAATGAGCCAGAAGCTTTCTTCTAATGACGCTTCTATTTCTTTGGCTTCTTTAACTGATGGTGTATATATCGCCAGAGTTATGGTAGAAGGACAAACTGAAACGTTTAAAATTATCAAGCGATAATTACAGCTTGAGATATCAAATAAGAAAAGCGACCCTAGGGTCGCTTTTTTTTATGCAATGATATTTGCTTTTATTGCTTGTTGGCTAATTGCCCACAGGCGGCATCGATATCTTTACCACGAGAGCGGCGTACGGTCACAGTAATGCGATGCGCTTCTAATACCGATACATAATGGTCTATAGCTTCTGGAGCGGCCTGTTGAAACTGCCCATCGTCTATGGGGTTATATTCAATAAGATTTACTTTACTAGGTACGGCCTTGCAAAAATCTAAGAGCGCATCTATATCCTTTCTACGATCATTAATCCCCTCCCATACAACATATTCGTAGGTGATGGCTTTTCCAGTTTGCGCATACCAGTAAATGAGCGACTCTTTTAATTCTTTTAGGGGCATCTGCTCGTTAAAAGGCATAATTTGGGTTCGCACCTCATCCAAAGCCGAATGTAGAGATACCGCGAGATTAAACTTGACCTTTTGATCTGCCATTTTTTTGATAATTTTGGGCACACCAGAGGTGGAGACGGTAATGCGCTTGGGCGACATGCCCAAACCTTCAGGGGAGGTAATCTTATCAATAGCCTTGAGTACATTGTTATAATTCATCAAAGGCTCTCCCATTCCCATAAACACGATATTGGAGAGTGGCCGGTCAAAATAGAGCTTGCTTTGACGGTCAATAAGCACCACCTGATCTACAATTTCGTCTGGGTTCAAATTTCGCATTCGCTTTAATCGAGCGGTAGCACAAAAAGCACAGTTTAAACTACAACCCACTTGTGAGGAGACACAGGCAGTTGTTCTGGTTGGGGTTGGAATCAATACAGATTCTACTGTGAGCCCATCGTGAAGCTTTACCGCATTTTTGATCGTACCGTCACCGCTTCGCTGCATCAGATCAACAGCGATATGATTAATCACAAAATTTTGATCCAGTGCCTCCCTGGTAGCTAGCGATAGATTGGTCATATCAGAAAAGCTGTGAGCTCCCTTTTGCCATAACCATTCATAGACTTGATTGCCTCTAAACGCTTTATCGCCTTGGGCTACAAAAAAATCGCGTAATTCATCCTTGGTTAATGCTCGTATGTCTTTTTTCTGTGTTTTCACGCTGCAAAGGTAGTATATCTATATCCGCTTTCGCGAAAGCGTATATAAAAAAGCCCCAATCAAAAGGATTAGGGCCGTAGTTGTATACAAAAGATATCGATTAGATAATCAACATAGCATCTCCGTAAGAATAAAATTGATAACCTTCTTTGATCGCCTCGTCATAAGCTCTCTTGACAAAATCATGACCTGCAAAAGCCGAAACCATCATCAACAGGGTTGACTTGGGTGTATGAAAATTAGTAATCATACAATTGGCAATACTAAAGTCATACGGCGGAAAAATAAATTTGTTGGTCCAACCCGCAAACTCATTCAAGGTATTAGCCGATGATACCGAGCTCTCCAAAGCGCGCATCACCGTAGTACCTACGGCGCAGATACGACGTTTTTCTTCTAAGGCCGTATTAATGGTCTTTACCGCATCGGCACGTACGTAGGCCTCTTCGCTATCCATTTTGTGTTTGACAAATCTTCAACCTCGACCGCAGAGAAAGTACCCAAACCTACGTGTAGCGTAACTTCTGCAAAATCTATTCCCTTGATCTCAAGGCGTTTTAATAAGTGCTTAGAAAAGTGAAGCCCAGCAGTAGGTGCCGCAACAGCACCTTCTTCCTTGGCATAAATGGTTTGATAGCGCTCTTCATCTTCGGGCTCTACCTCGCGGTTGATGTATTTTGGTAAGGGTGTTTCACCTAATTCGGTTAGTTTGTTTCTAAACTCTTCATAAGAGCCATCGTATAAGAAACGAAGCGTTCTCCCACGAGAGGTGGTGTTGTCAATTACCTCGGCTACTAAAGATTCGTCTTCGCCAAAATAAAGTTTATTCCCGATTCTGATCTTACGAGCCGGATCAACAAGTACGTCCCATAAACGCGTTTCTGAGTTTAATTCTCTCAACAAAAATACCTCAATACGAGCGCCGGTTTTTTCTTTGTTCCCGTACAATCTTGCAGGAAATACTTTTGTATTGTTAAGCACCATCACGTCTTTCTCGTCAAAATAGTCGATAAGATCTTTGAATTGCTTGTGTTCTATAGTTTGATTTTTACGATCCAATACCATAAGGCGAGACTCGTCGCGATTCTCGGCAGGGCGCTCGGCCAGTAAGTCTTCAGGAAGATCAAAACTAAAGTGAGATAATTTCATGTATATGTAAGGTTTTATGTGGAGGAGAAACCATTGGTATGCAATTATTCAAACCTACCCTCTAGCTTCCCAATACCGATTTACAAAGCCACAAATATACAATCTCGAGATAGGGGTTGTCAAGTAATTAGCCATTTATTATGCTTTGCACCTCAAAGTCTAGCATTTTAAGATCGCTCCAAAAGTCTGGGTAAGACTTAGAAACCACCCCAGCGTCCTCAATTTGAATAGGAATTTTGACGGCCAAAGGAGCAAATGCCATAGCCATACGATGATCGTTATAAGTAGCGATAGCTACATCTGGGCGCAAGGGTTCTTTTTGTGCCTCGAGGCTAAGACTATGGTTGGTCACCCTAATGGATCCCCCTAGCTTAGTAATCTCTGTCTTTAGGGCTTCCAATCTATCGGTTTCTTTAATTTTTAAGGTATGCAGCCCTGTAAGATGACATCCTATACCTAAGCCTAGACAGCTTACCGCAATGGTTTGCGCGATGTCTGGGCTGTGACTTAGATCTAATTCGAGAAGGTCTCCCAGTTCACCCTCTGTGACCGATGTCAGGGTCATGTTTACTCCATCAAACACAGTAGTTACCCCCAACTTTGTATAAATTTCTTGTAAAGCGGCATCTCCTTGCAAACTCTCTAATCTGTAACTAGAAAGTGTGATACTACTTCCAGGCATAAGCGCGACGATACTATAAAAATAGGAGGCACTACTCCAGTCTGACTCTACAATAATACGTTGTTGCTCTAAGGCATTTTTTAAGGGTTGAATGTGTACGGTTTGGCCCGAAAAATGACCTCGAATACCTACTTGTTTTAATAAACCTAAGGTCATGGTTATATAGGGCACCGAGGTAATCTTACCCTCTAAATTGATTTCTAGACCATCTGGCAGGCTGGCCCCTATAAGCATTAAAGCCGAAATATATTGACTGCTCACATCGGCTGCAAGGCTGACGTTGCGTTTACTGAGTTCTTGCCCCGTAATTTGCAAGGGTGGATACCCTTTGGTACCGCCATAAGTGATATTGGCGCCCAGACTACGCAGCGCCTCAACTAGCACCCCAATGGGTCGCTCTTGCATACGATCACTGCCGGTGAGCAACGTTTTGCGGCCAGATTGCACGGCAAAATAGGCCGTGAGAAAACGCATGGCTGTACCCGCATGATGTATATCTACCACTTCATCAGAACTGGCCAATGCCTTTTGCATAACGCGAGCATCATCGCTGTTGGAAATATTCTCTATTTGAATCCCATCAAAAAGCGCTTCCAAAATCAAAAGCCGATTGGTTTCACTTTTGGATCCCGTTATCACAACCGAGGCTTCAATCGGGTTTTGAGCGTGGGTAATCTTCAATTTCATAGCTCTGTATTAGCTGATATCTACTGTAACTTTTTATTGGCATGATGCCTGTCATGATCGCGTTTGGTCTTGAGATCCAATTTTTGATCAAAAGCTTTTTGAAGATCAATCCCAGTTTGATTGGCCAGACACAAAACCACAAAGAGAACATCGGCCAGCTCCTCACCCAGATCTTTATCTTTGTCACTGGGTTTTTCGCTTTGCTCTCCGTAACGGCGTGCAATAATGCGAGCCACCTCTCCTACTTCTTCGGTGAGCTGCGCCATATTGGTTAGCTCGTTAAAATAACGCACTCCGTGTTGTTTGATCCAGGCATCTACTGCCTCCTGAGCATTCTGAATATTCATATCTACTTCGTATTACACCTTTTTGAGGATCACCTTGTCTGCTTCTTTGGCAACAACCAGCGCATAAAAGGCTTTGATTTCCTCATACATTTTAGGTGGGACTAAGGTACGATTCATTTGAAAATTAGTGACTACTCTCAGGCTACCATTTTGATTTGAAATGCTGAAGGTATAGCTGCCCATATTTTCGGGTAAGCTGTAGGAGGCCGCCTCGGGAAGGTAATCAACCATATAGCCCTGAGGTATGGTAATACTTAGGCTTTGACTATCGACATAAGGGAAAACATAATCAATGGGTAAGTCTCTAAATTGGGCGCTAAATGGTGTTTTTTTCATTTGCAAGAATAACAAAGGGCTAAAAACCAATTTGTCGTTAACTATTTCGGTACAATTTTCACAACTAAACTCGTATTGTTTGCTCACCGTTTTCTTGTCTTTAGCCGTGCGCACTTTAAGATTGCTCACCTGCTCTAATTCGTATTGACGAGCAATATCACGCTGTTGATCTGTAGGTGTTTTTTGAGCTTCGTTTATGCGATATGCTAGCGCTTTATTCATCGTATAACGTACACCTAAATTACCGCTTACCATTAGGTCGCTATCAATAGTGGCAGTAATCAGACTTTGGGCTTTGGCATGTGATTTGGGAAAAAGAACTATAGCACGTGAGCTTCCATCTGCCTTAACAACTCTTCCTTCCCAATTTAAAAGATGTGTGGGCAAAATACCAGGCACCGTATGTTTGCTAGTGGCATCCATTAACACATATTCATCATCTATGACCACCCCAGCTAGTACATAATTAAAACCTTCAATAGTAGGGTAGAGAGGGACGCCATTATCCTTGGTACTTGCCAAGATGGGAGAAGCCTGCAAGCCCGCTTTTTGGAGCAAAGCCACTAAAGTGAGATTAATTTCGGCGCTATTTCCCGTATTTTCCTTGTAGGCCTGGCGTAAGGTCTGTTCGGTAAATATGCTCTTTTTGCCATTCCAGCCAAATTTGTTTTGCACAAAATCAAAAATCTTATAAGCCCGTTGCGTGGGATTTAATTCGCTTTCGCGAAAGCGGGTGGCATCATCATCTAAAAACCCCACACGTTTTAGTCTAATTCCAAAACGATCGGAGCGATTGATCTGAGCCGCAACCTCCTCCCAACTGCGACTATACTTTTGATCTTCTCCAGAAAAACTGCGTATATGCGCCAATTCGTGTACCACAGAAAAGCGATAATTATTCATTTCATTCACATAGGGCTCTTCTTCTAAAGCTCGAATGTCTTTAAAGCTATATTCTGAAGACACCTGCGAAAAGGACATGGTCAAAAGATCGGTGCGTTGCGTTCGTCCACCCATAGGATTTTTATCTTCACTTGAATAAGTTACTTTGCGGTCTTCATAAAATTGATTTGTACTGATATTTCCATATCCCTTGACATAACGATTAAAGGTGAAAAACTCAGGAATACCAATTTTGGCATAATAATACTGGGTATGTATATCGTCTTGAATGATCAAATCATCTATATGCATAAAAGGAGAAGTAATCTCATAGTAAAATTCGATAACGCTTCCTACCTCAACAGCCTGGGCAACGATAGAAACTTCTGTGAGCTCATCTGATAGTTCTGTGGTTAGAATAGCATCCTTGCGAATCTTCGTTTTAACGAGCTTACCATTTACTAATCGGTACACATAGGCTTTAATATGATCTACTTCAATTTCCTGGGTGGCATTTTTGGAGAGCCACAAGGTCTCTGTAGCAAAACGTTTCCCAGCTTCGTTAAGAATCTTTACCACCTTGTGAATCTTGGTGACGATAAGCCAGCCATTGAGATCATCTTCGATATCAAAATAGGTTTCGCGTTCCTTTTTTAAATAGATGGCAGGAGTGGCCTGTGTAATGGGCATAGTTACTTCTATATCCTTTTTGCTGAGTTTTCCCACCTCAAACTCTTGCGCCGGTAATACATACGACCCTAAGAGCAATACTACTATTATAAAATTTTGCATGTAGATTAAGCTTTGACTAGCACTATTTTTTCGGTTTCTTTATCAACAATCATCTTAAAGTACTCTTGCAGGTCTTTGTAATAACTAGCATCTATTACTGGTGTTCTGATTGCATTTTGTACAGATAAGGTCACTTTTGACCCATTGACCATAGTCCCAAAACGGAAACTACCCATACCCTGTGCCAGATTGATCACAATATCTTCTGGAATTGACTCCACCTTATAGCCTTCTGGAATAGTAATAGAGACACTGTAGCGATCTTCATAGGGATGTATAAAATCAATCGGGTAAGTTCTCGTTTCTGATTTAAAGATGTTTTCGGTGATCCCTAAATGTAATAAGGGTGAGATATACAATTTGCCCGCAATCTCTTCGACACCTTGCTCACTTTCAAAATGATATACCGCGGTCACAGGCTTATTGTACGCCTCCATATTCTTAAATTCGATATCTAACAAATCAATACTCTCATAGGTTTTATCCATTTTTTTGAGTTGCTCCTCTTGTGGTCTCGAATTATACTTGCTTCTCACATCACGGGCGTAGTGTCCAGAATAGCGGTTTTGAACCGTTCCGTTGATCATCAGATCCTCGTTAATATTTAGAGTCACCAAGGCATTGTGCATCGCTATTCGAGAGGGAAATAAATCAACCAAACGCGAGCTCCCATCAGATTTGACCATTCTACCTTTCCAATTGAGTAAGCGCTCATCTAAAATGTCAATCACCCCATCTTTATCGGCCGCATCGAGTAAGTGCAACTGACCATCAATTTTAACGCCTGCCACCACATAATTAAACCCATTCAAGGTGGGAAAAAAAGGGATACCGTTGGCCTTAGAACTGATCAAAACCGGACTTGCCTCCAGACCAGCTTCATTGAGCATTCCTGTAAGCATAAGATTGATATCGGCTACATTGCCCACCCCTTCTTTATAAGCTTTCTTGATTCCCAAATCACAATAAACACCCAGATATTCATTCCAGGACATTTTTTTCTTGACAAAATCATAAATGGTGAGGGCTTTCTCTGCAGGAGTAGTCAAACCTGCTACTAAAGTTTTAATGTCTTTGGCATAGGCTTTATGATTATTGAGCTCTTCTCCAAAATTCTCAGACTTATAGATCTTTTTGGAAACCTCTTCCCAGGTGGTTGTATAGTTGCGCATTGGGGCATTGGGAAACTTGGTAAAGGCCAATTCAAATTGTATGGCCGAAAAATAATTCTCATAATTTCCTGCATATGGTTCTTCTAAAAGAGGCGCTACATGGTCCAAATTGATCGTATAACCGATCTCTTTAAAATTGAGATTGGCTGTTCTTCTTTCGCCACCTATGGCACGCCCAGTTTCGTTATTGGTGTAACGATAACTTATACTGCGCTCTCTAGAACTATTTTCTATGTCAAATCCTAAAGATCCTTTCCCGTGAGTACGATAAGACAAATATTCTGGAGCGTAAAACTTCATCTCTACCTTATCTACAGGAATCTCTTCCTGAAAGCGAAATTCATCGATAGACGAGATAAAAGGAGAAGTTACCGTATACTTATACTCTATAATGGCACCGTCCTGAATGTCGGGCATGGTGAACTTTTTAATATTTCGAGTCTTACTTGCCTTTTCATCAAAAATACCCGAGCTGCGTAGTTTGGTTTCTTGAATTTTCCCGTCTACCAGATTGTAGGTAACTGCTTTTAATCCCGTAACGCGTTCATCGGCGCTACCACTTTTATAAAGCGAAATGCTTTTATTTGCATAGTCGTATCCATCTTTGGAGTATATTTTTATACGCTCGTAATAATCGGTCTTGACTATAAAACCCTCTTCCTGCATATAATCAAACTTGGTAAAGGTTTCGCGATATAAAACAGCGGCTACCGCTTCGTTGAACTCGGGGTGGTTTTGTTGGGCAAGTTCTTCTTTGGAGACCTTGCCAAATTTGTAATTCTGTGCGTTACTACATAGCCCAAGACTAAGAGTTGTCAATAAAAAAAGAAAACGCAATTTCATGGTATTAATCATTTTTGGTTAGTATTATCTTTTGATTGTCATATCGCGCGATCTTTTTTTTGAAGGAGCGAAAATCTTTGTATTGTTGTTTGTCATAACTACCTCCATAAAGGTCGTATCGACGTTTATACAGTAAGGTGTTCTCGTCTAGAGCCGTACAGCTCATTTGATATAAACCAAAGTCAGTTTCTAAAACGATAGGCTCTGGCAGGCCAGAGACACTATACCCCTCTGGCAAATGAATGCTAACATGATCAGTATCCGAAAATCCTCTTCCTACCTCTACCCCAAATTTTCGATCGCGATAACGCACTGGTGATGCGGTCATTCTGTTCAAAGCATTGAGATGAACCAGCATTTCTGGTCCTGCAAAATTGGCATAACCAGTAGCGCTAAAGGCTACGTTTTCTTTAAATACTATATTTTCTTTATCATTTTCTAGAACAATATGGTCTATAGTAAGGTTGTTGAGATAATCCCAAAAGTTGTAGTAATAATTCTTTTGGTCGGTCTGCGTTAGAGAGGTGATAAAGTATCTGTCGTCGTATTGTATACCACTTGAGAGCATAGACACTTCTGCATTTATACCACCATCACTATCGAGATACACCTCCCCTTTTAAATCCTGAGTACTGTCTTGATAGGTATATGTTTTGGTATGAACAATCTTACCACCTTCTGGGGTGACTATGAGTACATCTCTGTCATCGGTAAAGTCTCCGTTAAATCCAAATGGCACTTGTTGATTGGTACACTCTAGCCAGAAATAGTCATCTCCCTCAGGAATTGCTAATATGGCGTGATTACCTTGCATGGCCACGAAGTCTCTAGAAATGTCACGTTTGTCCTGACCCGCATACAAAATCGTATAGTATGAAGGAATATCTACCGCGGCCAGAAGGGCTTGAGTGTAATTGGTCAAGGCCTTACAATCACCATAACCCAATTTATCTACGTCCTCGGCCAGCATAGGTTTCCAGCCTCCAATACCTACCTGTACACTAATATAGCGTGTCTTTTCCTGCATATATTGGTAGACCAATCGCGCTTTGTCAATCTTAGAGGTGACCCCACTTACCAGAGCCTTAACTTCTTGTATGGTTTGGGTGGGTATTTCTTGAGTGCCTTCCAATAAGTACCTATTAACCCATTGTCCAAACTCTTGCCAGTTTTGGGCAGATCCGTCTACGCCTTCAAGATGAAAATGTTCTAAGGCAAATTTGTAATGGGCCGATACTTTATTGATCGATGGGCTATAATCCTCGGGAGCAATAGCCGTAATATGATTGGCCTCTAGACGCAATTTTCCCGGTGCTTGTTGTAGGTCAAAGATTTGGGTGGGATCATGAGCGTCAACCCTGAGATTAAGGGCTGGATTATAACTGATAGTATATACACTCTCCTCTATACTTAAATAATAGGAACTATTAGCCCACCAAGACCCCAAAAAGGCAGTGTTAGAGGTCTCCACCTCGGCAAAAAATTCGATGGTGTAAGGGTAAGAACTCGTGGTATGATCGAGATAGAGCACACGAGAATCGGTAAAAATACTAATCCCATCTACCGCGCTAACGTCTCTAAAATCTCTTTTTTTGTAACGTTTTACCTCCTGGCCTTTGGCATCGTAAATTATGGCTCCAATGTTTTTGATCTGCGTTTTGGGATCATAATGCATAAAGGCAGCAACAGCCCCCTCTCCATTACTGTTCAATACAGATACCACCCTTTTTCGTTTTAAATGTTTGGTACGCTGATCGGGGATTACGATTAGTTCTTCTTCAAGGCGTATGACGCTATTGGCATTTTCGCGTAAAGCGGGAGGAATAGAACTGATGGGGTATTGATTGGCAAAAAGAGTATATGCCATCCCAAACGTCATCACGACGCAGAGATAAAATTTAGTCATTTATGATTGAGGTTTGAGTTGCAATTGTTGCAAAATATGGATTCTCAAATATTCTAAAAAGGGGTGTTTGCCCTTTTTTTAGAATCGATAATTAGGGTGACTGGGCCGTCGTTAACGAGATGCACCTTCATATCTGCTCCAAATGAACCAGTTGCGATTTTTTTGTTAAGCTTTCGCGAAAGCGTATCCACAAATAATTCATACAAAGAATTTGCTTCATCCGGTCGGGCAGCTTCCAAAAAACTGGGACGATTGCCTTTTTTTGTACTGGCATATAGTGTAAATTGACTAATGACCAACACCTGACCGTCAACATCGGCGAGTGAAAGATTCATTGCGCCTCTTTCATCGGCAAAAATTCGCAAGCCCTTAATTTTTGAAGTGAGCCATTCAATATCGGTAGCATCGTCGTGATGAGTGATTCCTAAAAGTATGAGATAACCTCTATCAATAGCCGCTTTTACCACACCGTCAATGGTTACATCAGCCTCACTAACTCGTTGTAATACCACCTTCATTTATGTGTCCTCGTTAAAGATGTCTTTGCGGTAATGGGTTTGATCTCCTTCTAGCATCTGAATATAGCTGCGATAGCGAGACCAATAGAGCTCATCATTATCTAAGGCCTCTTTTACCGCACATTTGGGCTCTTTATCATGTAGGCAATTGTGAAATTTGCACTGAGACTTTAAGGCAAAAAACTCTGGAAAATAATCTCCGATTTCTTCTGGTTCCATATCGACAATACCAAAGCCCTTAATCCCAGGAGTATCAATTATCTTAGCGTCAAAACTCAGGTCAAACATTTCGGCAAAAGTGGTGGTGTGTTGACCTTGTTTGTGTTGGGTGCTTATCTGTTTGGTCTTGAGATCCAAACTAGGTTCTATCGCATTGACCAATGTTGACTTCCCTACGCCACTATGCCCGGTAAACATACTTACCCTGCCCTGCATCAAAGCTTTCACTTGATCTACATGCTTCCCCTCTAAAGCAGAGATTCCTATACACTCATAGCCTATATCGCGGTACATGGCTGCCAGAAATTTTACCTCGAGAAGCTCCTCCTCAGTGTAAGTGTCTATTTTGTTAAATAGCAACACCGTTTTGATGGCGTATGCCTCGGCGGTTACCAAAAAGCGATCGATAAAGGCGGTAAAAGTAGGCGGATTATTTAGGGTGATTAACAGAAAGACCTGATCAACATTGGCGGCTATAATATGTGTCTGTTTTGACAAGTTTACAGATTTGCGCACAATGTAATTTTCACGGTCATGAATGTGGTGTATCACACCAGTCTCTATGTCGCTTTTGGTATCTAACTCAAAATCGACCTGATCTCCAACAGCAACAGGATTGGTACTTTTAATACCTTTCATTCTAAACTTTCCCTTTATACGACATTCATACCACCTGTTGTCATCGGTCTTTACCGTGTACCAACTGCCGGTCGATTTGTATACTGTTCCTGTCATACTTTATTTTGGAGTGTAAAAATAACTACTTTTTTATCAGCAGTACAGCGATTTTTGAAAATAAGCGCTTCTATGGCCTTCAGCGGTCAAGTTGCTTTTACTGTAGTATCGTGAAGCCGAGAATTATTTGCTATTTTTAAAAATATATACTTTGTAAATACTACGATAATGATAAATAAACTAAGCTACCTACTGTTATTACTAATAGGCATTACCTCTGCATACGCACAACAGTATGAAGTTAAGGTCATCACATCGGTTGAGTCTATTGTACCCAATGGTTTGGGCCGATCTCGAATAATATCTGCCAATGCCGAGCGCGATTACTCCCAGTTTACCTCCACTCAAACCGAAGATGACAATGGCCGTAACAAAGCCAAACGAAAAGATATCCGCGTCAAGGATTTTGAAGAGACCAAATTGCTCAACTTTTACAATTTGGGGGGTATACGTTTTCAAAATATTGCAGCCAATGATGCCGTTATCAGTTCTAAACTAACGGCCATGTTATCCGAAGGCTGGGATCTGGCTTTTGTCACTAGCGCCGTAGAGAGTGATGCTGGCAACGAAGATGGTCAGGGTATTTTTATCACACGCTATATTTTTAAAAGAGCTTTGCTACCCGAATCAAAAAATTAAAAAAAATCCCAGTAGTCATACTGGGATTTTTTTTTGCTTATGCATTTTGCATGGTTTTGGCCACCTTTTTCTGGTGGTTGATAGATTCTTGGTGTATGGCTTTAAACACTCTCAAAATAAACTCTTCACTAAGATTGTTTTGCTCTCCTTCTAAGATCATCTTGCCCAAAATCTCATTCCAACGTTTGGTTTGTAAGATAGATACATTGTTATTGGCCTTTAGCTTACCAATGTCATCCGAAATTTTCATGCGTTTGCCCAAACTCTCGATCAATTGATGATCAACAACATCTATTTGGGTACGCAATGTGTTTAATTTGTTGTTGTATTCTACCTCTTTTCCTTCCTCTTCTCTAATTTTTAAATCCTGCATCATTTGAATTAGGCTTGCTGGGGTGATTTGCTGGGCTGCATCACTCCAGGCATTATCTGGATCATAATGCGTCTCTACCATCATCCCATCATAATTAAGGTCTAAGGCCGTTTGACAAAGGTCAAAAATTATATCTCTTCTACCCGCAATATGTGATGGATCCAAAATAAGAGGTAGGTCAGGAAAACGATTTTGTAAATCAATAGCCAGTTGCCATTCTGGATTATTTCTGTAACGGGTTTTTTCGTAGGTAGAAAATCCTCTGTGAATCACCCCTAGATTTTTTACATCCTGAGTATAAAATCGTTCAACCGCGCCCAACCATAAAGACAAATCTGGATTTACCGGATTTTTGATCAACACCGTTTTGTCTGTGCCTTTGAGTGCCTCGGCTATATCCTGAACTATAAATGGAGACACTGTTGTACGCGCACCAATCCAAAGTATGTCTACATCGTGTGCTAGTGCGAGATCGACGTGATGGGCGTTGGCTACCTCGGTCGTCGTAAGCATACCTGTTTCTTCTTTAGCCTTTTGGAGCCACTTTAATCCCAGCGCTCCTACACCTTCAAAATTTCCAGGTCTCGTTCTGGGTTTCCAAATTCCGGCGCGTAATACCGTCGCATCACTATCTTTTAATTGATGCGCAATTTTTAAAACTTGTGCTTCTGTTTCGGCACTACAGGGACCCGCAATGACCAAGGGATGATCAAGACCAAAGGCATCCAACCAATTTCTGAGTTCTTTTTTATTTTCCATTTGCTATTTTTTTCTAGTGTGTAATTAAGATTCTAATCCGTTTAATATTGATTTTATATGATTGGTGTTTTCCATTTCTTTGTAAACTTCTTCAAAATTATCATGAGCCATAAGCGATTTAAAATGTTGAAGATTGTCGATATACTCGTCTAAAGTTTCTAAAATATTAGCCTT
>CAZJWI010000108.1:0-3633 GCA_964549485.1 uncultured Flavobacteriaceae bacterium | reverse complement strand
ACGGCAAATCACTACTTGCACAATGGTCAAGAAGTGGTTGAAGCTACAGGGGGAAGCGAGTGGACAAAATACATGCATCCCAAATATCAGCGCAGGATATTCTTTCCTGATGTTTGGACTACAGAAGAATTGAAAAATTGGGGACAGAACGTTTAATGGAAATAGATCATTTGTGAAATTAAAACACTTCTTTTTAGTACTACCTATAAGCATAATCTCCCTCTACGGTTGTGGAGATAAATCCTCTGATGAGGTTTCTAACGAGGCAATTTACGAAGCCCCTCCAGAAATTGTAAAAGAATACGGCTATGTGCTCGATAATTACGAGGTAGAACGAGACACGGTGCAACCGGGAGATAGTTTTGGTAAAATACTATTTGATGCCAAGGTTGACTACGCCACCATTCAACAAATCACAGATTCTGTAGCAGATGTTTTTGATACACGCCGAATCCAGGTAGGTAAACCCTTTGTGCTTTTAAAAACTAAAGACACCGCAGAGGCGGCACAGGTATTTATCTACGAAAAAAATAGAGAAGATTATGTTGTGGTTGATTTCCAGGACAGCATCTCTGCAGCGGCAAAAAAACGTCCTACTACCTTATACGAACGCGAGATATCTGGTGTGATTAATGACAACTTGTCAAACACTTTTGACGATCTTGGCGTCTCTGTAAATCTTGCCTATAAAATGGCCGATATCTACGCCTGGACCATAGATTTTTACAAGCTCAATCCTGGAGATCGGTTTAAGGTAATTTATGAAGAGCGTTTTGTAAATGATAGTATCCCAGCTGGATTAGGGAAGATCAAAGCCTGTCTCTTTGAGCATAAAGGCCGAGAGATATACGCTTTTCGCTTTGAGCACGACTCTTTACCCGGAGGTCACGATTACTATGACGAAAAAGGCGAAAATCTTAGACGTGCTTTTCTAAAGGGCCCGCTACAGTTCAACCGTATTTCGTCTTACTATAATTTAAAACGTCGTATCAAGTATTACGGTTATAAAGTAAGACCGCATAAAGGGACAGACTATGCCGGTGCCATAGGAACACCCATACTTGCTACGGCAGACGGGACAGTGACCAAGTCTGAACGTCGAGGGGGTAATGGCAATTATGTAAAAATACGACATAATAGCACTTACGAGACTCAGTATCTACACATGCAAAAGCGCAAGGTAAAGGTGGGCGACTTTGTACGGCAAGGGGAGGTAATTGGTACCATCGGGATGACTGGAAATACAGGTGGTCCGCATGTGTGCTATCGCTTTTGGAAAAATGGCAAACAAGTTGATCCTTTCAAACAGGATTTGCCAGCTTCAGAACCTATGGCGAGTGAACTCCTTCCTATTTACGATTCAATAAAAGCACCCTTACAATCACAATTAGAAGCCATTCCTTTTGTCTCTGAGGCCGATCGAGACGATCTATCCTTGGAAGAGGAAGCACCTATTCAATAATTTTTTGCACCCTAGAGATGAAAAACATAAATCCAACGCAAACCGCCGCTTGGCAAGCTTTACAAGCACACTATAACGACATTAAAGATATACCGATGACGCGCTGGTTTGAAGACCAGGCGCGCGTTTCTGATTTTTCGATACAATGGAAAGATTTCTATGTCGATTACAGCAAGCACCGCTTGGACAAAGTTGCTAAGAGCCATTTGTTGGATTTGGCGCAGCAGGTTGATTTAGAAAGTGCCATTCAAGCCTATTTTGGAGGTGACACCATCAATGTGACAGAGCAGAGAGCTGTTTTGCATACGGCGCTTAGAGATGAATCTAAGACCGCTTTCGCGAAAGCAGAAATAGACCAGGTCAAAGCGGCTATGAAATCATTTTGCGATGGGGTTATCGAGGGCACTCAAAAAGGAGCCACTGGTAAATCAATTACCGACGTCGTTAATATAGGCATAGGTGGATCTGACTTGGGACCTGTAATGGTAGTAGAAGCTTTGAAGTACTATCAAAATCATTTGAAGATGCACTTTGTCTCTAATGTAGATGGAGATCACGTTGCCGAAGTCATCAAAGACTTGGACCCCGAAAGAACGCTTTTTGTCATTGTTTCCAAAACCTTTACCACCCAGGAAACCCTGTCAAATGCAATGACTATAAGACGCTGGTTTACCGAAAATCTTGACGAGGGTGCGGTCAAACATCACTTTGTTGCTGTATCGACCAATTTGGAAGCTATTGAGAGTTTTGGTATTGCTCCAGAACATGTATTTCCTATGTGGAATTGGGTAGGCGGTCGTTTTTCGCTCTGGAGTGCCGTAGGATTATCTATTGCACTTTCTGTAGGCTACTCCAAATTTGAGGCCTTACTCGAGGGAGCTTATGAAATGGATCAGCATTTTAAACAAACCCCTTTCAAAGATAATATACCGGTAATGATGGCGCTATTAAGTGTTTGGTATAACAATTTTTACCATGCCGAAAGTGAAGCCGTAATTCCTTATACACAGTATTTGCATCGCTTACCTGCCTATCTCCAACAGGCAATTATGGAGAGTAATGGTAAGCGTGTAGATCGCGATGGTAATCAAGTAAATTATCAAACGGGTAATATTATTTGGGGCGAGCCTGGCACCAATGCCCAACATGCCTTTTTTCAGCTGATTCATCAAGGCACCAAACTCATCCCTGCCGATTTTATTGGATTTAAACAGTCCCTGCACAACAAACAAGACCATCACGACAAGCTCATGGCCAACTTTTTTGCCCAAACCGAGGCATTGATGCGCGGTAAAGATGCCCAAAGTGTTGCCGACGAATTGGAGAAAAAAGGTATTTCTGAAGAAGAGATTGAGCGTCTTATTCCTTTCAAGATATTTGAAGGAAATAAACCTACAACAACACTACTTATTAACAAATTGACTCCCAAAACATTAGGGGCTTTGATTGCCATGTATGAACATAAAATATTTGTACAGGGGGTGATTTGGAATATTTACAGTTACGATCAATGGGGGGTAGAATTAGGCAAGCAATTGGCCTCTACCATACTCGAAGATCTGTCTACAGAGGGTCTGGGTAGGCATGATGCCTCTACCATGGCATTGATGAATTCTTACAAAAACTGAAAATAATTGCGTTTTATTGACAATTTTTTAGTCAAATTTATCCTAAGTCAATAGATATATAACAACTAGGATAAGATTCAGATAAAAATGCATTTTATGTTGATTAAATAACCTTAACATAATATTTGCATTCTTCGATATTGATTAATTTTGCAGTAGCTAAAATTCAATCATTACATTATGAAGAAAAGTACATTTTTATCATTTATGGCTCTTTTCCTGATGACAGCGATGTCATTTGCGCAAGGGGTTACGACAAGTTCGATTACCGGACGCGTGTTGGACAATACGGAAACCCCACTACCGGGTGCCAATATTGTAGCAGTACACGTTCCTACAGGATCGGTTTACGGAGCGATCACTGATTTTGACGGTTTTTACCGTATTACAAACATGCGTTCTGGTGGGCCATATAACCTTACCATTTCTTATGTAGGTTTTGAAGACTACACCACTAATGGTCTTAGTCTTTCATTAGCTGAAGCCAAGCGTGTTAGTGCTACGCTAGAAGAGTCTCAAAACGCTTTAGACGAAATCGTAATT
>CAZJWI010000107.1:0-7718 GCA_964549485.1 uncultured Flavobacteriaceae bacterium | reverse complement strand
GTTGAACACCCGGAATTGTTGTTTCTACGATCTTTTTATAGGCAGCGATGTGCATGCCAGTAGGGAAGGTGTCATTAGAGGATTGACTTTTATTAACATCATCATTTGGTTGTATAGTTTTGTCGCCCTCGCCAATAACCTGTCCAGCCATTTGATGTGCTCTATTTGCTATCACCTCATTAACATTCATATTACTTTGAGTACCTGAACCCGTTTGCCAGATGACCAAGGGAAACTGCTTATCGTGTTTGCCTTCCAAAATCTCATCACAAACGGCTGCAATAAGGTCTCTTTTCTCTATGGGTAACACACCCAGCTCGCAGTTGGTATAGGCAGCAGCTTTCTTAAGAATAGCAAAACCATAAATGACCTCAAGAGGCATAGATCCTGCAGGTCCTATTTTAAAGTTATTTCTAGACCGCTCTGTCTGAGCTCCCCAAAGTTTATCGGCAGGTACTTTTACCTCGCCCATGGTGTCTTTTTCAATTCTGTAGTCCATGAATCAGCATTTAGTTGAATTACAAATTTACAATATTGTCTTGGTAAATAATGTCAATAAGCTGTCAATAAAACTGAAAAATCTATTGTGAAAAATAAGAAATATACGGTATCTTTGACCCAAATAAGTAAACGTACTACATCATGTTCGATTTTGATCAATATTTAGGATTTCTTGCATTTTTAACCATTTTAACGATCGGGTTTTGGTTAATGATATTTTTATTGACTTTCGTAATTCCTTATTGGGTAGGAGGTTCTATTATCGAAATGATTAAAGAAAAAAGAGAAGCAAGAAAGGCAGACAGAGCCTAATTGTTTTGTTATATAAAGAGAAGCCAGTTCATTTTGAACTGGCTTTTTTTTTGCAATATACTACCGATCTAAAGCAGATGTAGTATGTAATGGTCTCTAAAAAAACAATTCGTCGTTAATATTTGACAGTTGGGTATACTATAATTTGAAAGCGACTACTTAGCGGTCATATTTGTACCATAATTAAAACATACAATCATGGAAACGACATCTCAACAAAGCAACAGTTATAACAGAGCCAAAGCACAAGTAGAAAAGCTAAAAAGTTTTTATACTCACTTAGCCATTTACCTCACTTTTTGTACTTTCTTTATATTTCTTAATTTTAAATCTGGAGGTTTTATCTGGGCGATCTTCCCAATTGCTGGATGGGGCTTGGGCGTTTTAGGTCATGCGGCAGCTACCTTTGATTGGAATCCATTTTTTGGAAAGGATTGGGAAAAGCAAAAGATCAAGGAAATTATGGATAAAGAGAGACAATTATTTTAATCTGAAGTTATGGAATCTAACGAAGAAAAATTTCTACGGGCCAGACAACGGGTTCAGGAGTTGCGCAAGTACTATATGGGGCTTATTAGTTTTGTAGTATTTAATGCCATATTGGCCGGAATAAACTACTATGTCAACCAATGGGATCATATGTGGTTTTTATGGGTGACCTTTTTCTGGGGTATAGGTTTATTTTTTGATACCGCCAAAGTCTTTGGATTGCAATTCATTTTTGGAAAGAATTGGGAATCTAAAAAGATTAAAGAGTATATGGAAAATGAAGAAAAAGACGAAGCTGTTAATTATAAACGCTGGGACTAATGAAATATTCGGATCAAACAAAATATGAACGCGCACAAAAGCACGTCAAAAAGATCAAAGGTTGGTATAATCACCTGACCATTTATATCGTGGTGAGCGTCTTGTTACAATTGTTCTACTCAGGTTTTTTTGGTTTTACCCCAATAACCGATAACACCCCCTTTTATGTACGGCTGATCTCTCCAATTTGCTGGGGTATAGGGTTAAGCATTCATGGCTTATATGTTTTTCACGGGAGCTATTTTAGGAATTTTTGGAAAGGATGGGAAGAACGCAAAATAAGCGAGATTATGAAAGAAGACCAAGAAGAACTAAAAAAATGGAATTAAGCTTTTCTCTATTTAATCTAATTTAGAACCTTATGAAACTTATACTGAGCTACTTTTTATGCACTTTTAGCCTATTGCTGTTTGCTCAAAAAGGATTTATCATAGAAAATGCAACTGTATTTGATGGCGATCAGGTCTTGGCAAATACCAATGTGACAGTTGTCAACGGGCAAATTACCAAAGTAGGTGAAGCCCCAGAAGGGCACTATATAAAAATTGACGCTAGTGGTAAATTTTTGATGCCTGGAATGACCAACAGTCATGTTCATGCTTTTAACCCATTATCTCTAAAAGAAGCGGCCAGAGCTGGTGTACTCAACGTCTTGGACATGCATGGTATGGAACCTATGCAGGGTTATATGAAAGCACAAAAAGAGCAACCAGGCGTAGCGCGAATGTATGTGGCGGGATATGCAGCTACAGCTCCAGAGGGGCATGGGACGCAATACGGTTTTGAAGTACCTACCTTGACCGGTCCAGATGATGCTCAAAGTTGGGTTGATGATAGAGTATCTGCAGGTGTTGATCATATCAAAGTGATTATTGAACCTTGGAAAAACACCTTATCGCATCAAACTGTTAAGGCCATTATTGATGCGGCCCATAATCATAATAAGGTAGTTGGAGTACACGTTTCACGAGCCTCAGATGGCCATCAGGCCCTGATTAACGGCGCAAATGGTCTAGTGCATTTGTGGTGGGATCGGCCTTTGGATGATGACGCTTTACGCGAAATAGAGCAGTTAGAAAATATCTTTATTACGCCTACCATTTTGACCACGATACTCATCCACCAAAAGCTAATGAACAAGACAGCACAAGAGGTAAGCGAGCTCAAGACAATGATGCTAACTGAGGTCAAACGTTTATCTGATAAGGGGGTTGTCATATTGGCCGGTACCGATCCGCCAAATGCAGATATTAATATGGGCGATGACCTTTATAAAGAAATGGGTTATCTCCAAGAAGCTGGTCTTTCTGGAATAGAGGTATTAAAAACCGCGACTTCTAACCCAGCTATAATGTTTGATTTGCCACAAGTGGGATATATTAAACCGGGATACACTGCCGATCTATTACTTTTAAGCAAAAGTCCTCTAGAGGATATGAAAAACTTAAATAGTTTAGAAATGATTTGGAAGGCAGGGGTGGCCGTACAACAATAGTCAAGCAAATCACAACGAGGCAATTCGTAAAAAAACTATTACCTTTTTATAGTAAGCCACAGTATATAAATATGAACAAAACCACTATGAACGTACTTATCATTGAAGACGAAAAACCCTCTGCGAGAAGACTCAATAGAATGCTAGATCAATTAGGGGTGAGCGTCAACCAAATGCTGCACTCTGTAGAGGAAGCTATTAATTGGTTTTATAACAATCCGCATCCTGATCTCATTTTTTTAGACATTCAGCTATCGGATGGGCTTTCTTTTGAGATATTTGATGCTGTAGACGTAGAAAGTGCCATTATTTTTACTACTGCTTTTGATGAGTATGCCCTGCAAGCCTTTAAGCTCAATAGTATTGACTACCTTCTAAAACCTATAGACGATGATGAGCTCAAACTAGCCGTAGATAAATATAAGGCGCGAATGCCAAAACAACAGAACGTGGCTCTAAATTTTGATGATATCAAAAAGCTACTAGGGGCCACGGTAGTAGAACGCGAATACAAAAAACGTTTTACTACAAAAATTGGGCAGCACCTTAAAATGATTACTGTAGATGAGATCGAATGCTTTTACAGCGAAAACAAAGGCACCTATGCCGCAACGTTAGACGGTCGAAATTATTTATTGGACACGACGCTAGAATTGTTGGAAGACGAGCTAGCTCCCGATATGTTTTTTCGCGTAAGCAGGAAATTCTTTGTCAATATTAATGCGATCAAAGATATTATTTCTTATACCAATTCTCGTCTCCAAATTAAGCTCAATCACTGGAATGAACAAGAGATCATCGTGAGCAGGGAACGTGTAAAAGATTTTAAAATCTGGTTGGAATAGTATCCTTATTTCTCGTCTTCTGTGAGCCTATTTTCATTAAAAGCGCTGGGTAATAATTGCGGAATAAATTTGGTGAGTAATGGAAGTAAAATGCCTCCACCTGGTAATAGAAAAATGGCCAGTGAAGGAATGCTTTTACATATGTCTATCAATTGATTTTTTACCAGACTTTTCTCCTCTTCATTTAAATCTCTAATTGTAGACTGTCCCAATAATAGCACTAGATCTTTACTTTGATCTAACTCTTGTAAAAGTCTGTTTTTGTTACGCAAAATAAGCGTAGACACGGTTTTTGACGTTTGTAAATAAAAATGCTTAACCGGATGGCTGTAATTTAAATAGGCAATATCTGCTCTATTTTTGCTGATAAATTCATGTACAAAGTCTGTAGTCTCTTGTATATCGCTTGGGGGTATTTCAAGATAGTCTCCCAATTGCTGTAAAAAGATAAATTCTGACTTATCGAGTTGTTCATCGTCCCAAACAGCAAGGGCCGCGAGATCGAGAATATATCTTCGTGCAAGCTCGTGATCTATAGCCTCTATGTCAAGAGCTTGGATTGTCTGCGCTTTATTGATGATATCTGTATTGTAGTGTATAGAACTTTCAAACAGTTTGATGAGCAGCTCGTCATATTGTTCTTTAAGCTCTTTTTGACGTAGTGCTATCCATACCGTATTTATTAATACACCTTCTAAATGTTTGCCGTATTCAAAAGGATGATCACCAGTTAATAAGAAGTGATCAAAGGCCAGTACATCTACAAACAGTAAGGCATTTATGATAAGATGGCTAAAATTCTTTTTGAGTAAGGGTTCATTGGTTTGAATGCGCTTTTGAATAATTTTTTCAAGCTGATCATAGACCGTTTCTCTACCTATCTGGATATGGAAGCTCTGTTGTTTTTTGTCTATCAAACGGTAGAAGTTTACAATTGCAGTAACGCAATCTTCCTCTTTTCCATTTTCGATATTGTCAAAATAGGTAAAAGCCAAGGCATCAAAGAGGTTGATTTTTGTCTTTTCTTCTTCTGTCCATTTTAATTGAATACCGCTGTGGTCAAAAAGCGTAGCTACCGAAGCTCCATAAATAAATCCATGCGCTCGCAATTTGCGATACATCAAGTTTTCGTCATATTCATGACTACCCAAATACTCCAAAAAGTATGGAAGGTGTTTTTGTATCCAGCCACTAGCAGATGGGTTCATGTAAAAAGAGTTATAAATACACCCAAAAGATGCAATTTCAAATATACTAGAAAAGCCTCAGCTTTGTAAGCTGAGGCTTTGTGTGATTATAAAGATAGGTGTGAGGCTTTACTGTATAATACCACCACAGCTTACACGCGCTCCGGCTGCACCACTGGGTTGCGAAGTAAAATCGTCTGCACCTTGATGTACGATAATCGCTTTGCCAATGATATTCTTATTGGGATCGTCACAACCAATACACCACTGATCTGTGGTCATAGTAATTGTGGCGTTGCCATTTTCATCGGCTTCCATATTGCCTATATCGCCTTTGTGATATCCTGCGGCATCGCCCCATTTTCCGTGTGGTTGCGCGGTGGGATTCCAATGTCCTCCCGATGATTTGCCATCATCAGAAGAGCAATCTGCCTTTTCGTGTATGTGAATAGCATGGGTTCCTTCAGAAAGCCCACCTATTAAAGCTGTCATACTAACAGCGCCATCCATTTCTTTAAATACGACATTCCCCGATGCTTTGCTGCCACTTTTTGGAGCCAGTGTCATAGTGAGTTTTTTGGGTGTAGTCACCGTCTCTGTTACCGTTTTTTCTACTTCTTCTTGGGTAACTTCTTTCTCTTTTTGATCTTTTTTACAACTGGTTGCCAATACCGATATAGATAGGGCAGCAACCCAAATAATGCGTTTCATACGTTTTTCTTTTGGTTAGAATTTACAGTACTCTAAGATACAATTGTTTTGCGTATAGCGCACGTTTTTAATAAAACCTTAAATACTAATCGTACTCAGGGCGGTGGTATTGGTAATTAGGTCTGGATCTAGTTGGTATTGCCATACGCCTGTTTCTCCAATGGCGATAAGTACATCTCCTTGTACAATTACATCAAAGGCTAATCTATCGATATTATGAACCAAAACCGTATTCTCGGGGTCAGACACGTCAAAGACCTTAATTTCATCGTCACATACAAACAAATAATCGCCATACAGACCCATCCCTTTTGGCCCGGTTAACTCGCGTACACTTAAAAGCGTAGGATTAAGTACATCCTCTACGTTGTAAATCTCTAATTGATTGACATTGGTACCACACCCAATTTCTGACCAAAGCGTCACAAAAGCAGTAGTATCATTGGCCACTACAGGATCACATGCGGTAAAGTGCTCAACCGATGAAAGGTATTCAGGAAATTCAGGATTGGTAACAGAATAAATAAACATGCCGTTTTGAGACCCGATATAAAGATAATCGTTATACCCAAAAATAGTTTCGACATTAAAGCCCACAGACACCCTGTTTACCTGTACAGGATCTGATGGGGTACTAACCGAAAAAACAATTAAATCACTGCGATCTACCGCATAGAGATAATCTCCTTTAAGAGCAAATATTGCGAGAGAGCCACCTTGGCCATCATTGTTGGCAGCATCAAGTACGGCACTGTCATTAGTACTGTCTGTACTACATCCGCTAAAAATAATGGCGATAAAAAATAAATATATATAGTTTTTCATGATCTTAAGATTTTAGTTTCCAACCTACAACAATACTTCCTTGAGGGATATCAAAAGGATAAAACCCATCAGGCGAGAGCATAACAGGAAAAACATCTTCGATACGTTTTGAAATCGTGAGCTCGGAGGCTCTCGTATTGTATGCAATAGCAATCAAATCAACCGCTTGATTGACAAAATACACCCCATTTCTAATCGCAATATCGGTAGCACCAGGTACTTCTATAAAATTGATAGGGGTAGGGTTGGAAGGGTCTTCATTTTGAAAAACGTGAAAACCTTCATGTTTTTCGTTTACAAACAACAGATTGTTTAATACATAAATCTTACCCGAATTAACTATTGGTTTGGGCGGTTGTAATTGAACGCTTTGTTCAAAGGTTTCGCGATCGAGGAAGATAGGCTCATAAGCCGATTGCTCCTGCTCAACCACAAGTACATCATCTTGCTCATTACAGTTGCCATCCCAGCAACATGAGTGAAGGCTTCCAAAGAGTAGGCAAACCATCAGGATTTTAAAAGATTTCATCATTGTGTAGTTTACCTATAGATGAAATTATCTACTAATAGTTGCGTCTACGGTCCTATAACTTCGCAATTAGGTGCTAATTCCCTTTAAGCTTTGATAAGTAAACGCGGATCTTTTATACCGCTTTTTAAGTTCTCAAAAATGATGAGGGTTTTGTCAACCTGCGTCTGAGCTCGTTTAAATCGGGCTATATAATAGATCAAACCGCGTTGGCGTCCTGGAGTTAATTGTTCAAATAAGGCTGCTCCTTCGGGATCACTTTCTAAGACAGCCTGAAATGCTTCAGGCACCTCAACTCCGTATTTAGTTTGATCTTCAAAGAGTTGTAATTCAAAAAAATCTGTTGGATAAATACCTAATGCTTTTTGATTGCGCTTGCCAAAAGTGATGAGGTAGCGCTCTTTATAGTGATGCAGTTTACAGTGAAAGTCGAGTGTGCGATCCTTAAAATAAGCTTTGACAGCGATTCGTTGGTGTCCCGCTTTCGCGAAAGCGTCCCCAAT
>CAZJWI010000106.1:0-6057 GCA_964549485.1 uncultured Flavobacteriaceae bacterium | reverse complement strand
ATTCCGTCGTTTATTTGGTATTCGCCTCCATTTGTGATGTTCTCATCCAACACTTCTAACAGCTTCTCTTTAAGAACGGAAACATCTTTAAAATAATATATACCAATGACTGCCTGATCAGAAACGAAGCTCGAAGGCTTTTCTACCAGCTCTGTTATTTGCTGTTTCTCATTTAGTTTGACCACCCCATAGGCTTCTGGGTTTTCTACTTTTTTGGTCCAAATTACACTATCGGCTTCTGGATCCAGTTCAAAGGTAGCTCTAATCAAAGTATCTGCATAGGCAATCACTGCAGGTCCAGAAAGGGATGGAGCTGCGCTCATTATAGCATGACCAGTACCTAATGGTTGATCTTGTCTATAAATAGACGCCTTGGCGCCTAAGTCCTGAGCAAGCGCCTTTAAACTGCTTACTACATCATCCCCAAAAAATGCGGGGTCTCCTAGTACAAAGGCAATTTCATCTACTTTTTGATCTAAAACCTTGGCAATATCACGTACCAAACGGTGTACTATAGGCTGTCCTGCGACTGGTATTAATGGTTTGGGTACGGTTAAACTATGTGGTCTGAGGCGGGATCCGCGTCCGGCCATAGGAACAATTATTTTCATTTGTATATGCTTTGGAAGTTGACTTCTATTATATATTAATGTTCAATTTATTTTACACCAGTACTGCCAAAACCTCCCTTGCCCCTTAGGGTATCGGTAAGTGATTCTACCTCTTCCCATTGGGCTTGTTCGTGCTTGGCAATCACGAGTTGGGCAATGCGCTCGCCATTCTCTACAATAAATGGAGTATCAGACAGATTGACCAGGATGACTCCTATTTCGCCTCTATAATCGGCATCGATAGTACCAGGTGCGTTGAGCACGGTAATACCCTTTTTGGCCGCTAAACCACTTCTGGGGCGCACTTGTGCCTCTATACCCACGGGTAATTCAATAAATAATCCTGTTGGGATTATAGCGCGCGCTAGAGGTTTTAGCGTAATAGGTGCATCTAATTGTGCTCTTAGATCCATCCCTGCGCTTGCAGTGGTTTCGTAATGAGGTAAATCGTGATTGGAGGTGTTGATGACCTTAACTTTCATTTCCTTTTTTTTAATACCCCTATTTTTGACGAAGTAATTGTTTAAAAAACTCTTTTTCTTTGATGACGATCACCCCCGTTAGAGCGGCTGTCATCATCGCTCCTACAAGATACAGTTGCCAGCTCCCGATGCCAAAATAATCGCGTAAAAAATAGAAAAAGACAACCGAAAATGACACCGATAAGATGATGTAGATGACTAAACTGCCCAAATCATAAGGAATGGGATAGTGCTTGCGACCTAAGACATAAGAAATGATCATCATCACCCCATAGGCTACGCAGGTAGCTACAGCGCTCGCCATATAGCCAAAACGCGGTATAAAAATAACATTAATGGCGATAGTGGCTATGGCTCCAATTATTGAGATATAAGCCCCATACCTAGTGCGGTCTGTGACCTTATACCATACCGAAAGCGTTTGGTATATTCCAAAAAAGAAAAAGGCAAAGAGTATTAATGGCACCACATCCATGGCTTCCCAATAGCTTTCTTTGCGTATGAGCAAGGGTTTGATCAAATCGACCAAAACGATATACACAAATAATGCTACGGCTCCTAAGGCTACAAAAACCTTTGTGATCTGGGCGTACATTACTGTAGCTTGTTTGTCTTTAGACTCGCTAAAGAAAAAAGGCTCAACTCCTAATTTAAACGCAGTGGCATAAAGTGTCATCCCAATGGCCAACCGGTAACAAGCGGTGTAAATACCCACTTGTTCTTTGGCAATATCTTGAGGTGACAACCATTGAAGCAGTATCTTATCAAAGGTTTCATTGACAGCAAAGGCCAAGCCGGCAATTAAGATTGGAAACCCGTAAGCCAACATCCTTTTTAATAATTGGGTGTCAAAGTTGCAACTGCCAAAATATACCTTTGAAACTAAGAGTAGTGTGATAAAGCTAGCGCCAAAGAAAGCGATAAAGAAGAGCTCTATTTTGTCTGAGGGTAGCCATTGATTGATTGCCGCTATCTCGGGTAACCATATCAGAAATAGCGCCGCTGTCCCTGTAGAGATAATCACATTGAGCAACTTAATCTGAGCATAGGTAACCGATTTTTTACGAGCGCGGAGATGAGCAAATGGAATAACCATTAGGGTATCTAGTGTAATTACGCCTATCACCCAGCGCCAATAACGCGCACTTATGGCAGTAGCACTTGCTATATGATCTAGAAATAAAAAGGCTAAAGCGGCAAATAAGGCACTGGTAATTAGCAAACTGAGTAGTGCGGTACTTAAAACCGTATGCTGCTGCTCACTATGGCTATAAAAGCGAAAAAAAGCGGTCTCCATACCATAAGTAAGCACCACATTACAAACAATGATCCACGAAAAAACTAGTGAAACTTCACCAAAGGCACTCTCACTAGGTAAATACGCGGTAAGTAAAGGCGTGAGCAGTAGTGTAAGTAACCGCGGCAAAACCGTCGATAACCCATAGATAAAGGTATGCTTGAAAAGACTGTTAAGCGTACTCAAATCAGGTTGGTTTTATTCTTTTGAAAGAAATTTAAACTGGGTTCCAAAATTAACGGTTATTTATCTTTGTTTGAGGTTTGACACCCGGGCGGGGAATGCTCTCCTTTTCTATGACGTCTTTAACTATAGTGTGGTACGATTTCCCCTCTTTGAGATATTGGATGCCCACTTCATTGGCGTTAAGTTCGAAAGGAAAGCGCTCTTTAGTAACTGGTGTATTGGTTTGCTCTTGTACAGGGTTGGCGTGCAGGGTCAAGTCACGCTCGTTGTTGAGATCGGTCTTAAAACGTGCGATATACACCTTTTCTTCTATTGTATCAATAGGGGCAACGCCGCCTCTAAAAAAAGCTTTTTCTAATCGGATTTCTTGGGCTATGTTAGAAATTGGGAGGTATAAGTCAATACCCGATCCTCCTCCTTGCACTCCAGCGATCCACTGCTTGAAATACACCTCGGCAGTTGTAAAGGGGGGTTGGTCTACTAATTTCTGCCCACTGCTACACTGTGTCAAACTAAAGGGAATAAGAAAGTAAATGCAAAAGCTAAACAATGTTTTCGACATAATTCCAAAATTAGGAGGTGTTGATTAAGAGCTTAAAGGTATTAAAACTACGATAGTAATTAGATGTTGTTTAAAACAACACTATAAAAAAGTAAACCCCGTAGATAAGGACATCTCGGGGTTTACAACTCAAACCAAAATATTGTGAAGAAAGTGTTGTAAATATATAGCTCATAGCTGCCCTTGCGGTCATTCCCGATAATTGTTTCCTTTTTTTAATCAGCATATGCTACCCTATAGCACTAAAAAAAGACCTTTTTAATACAAAAAAGGTCTTTTAAAATTTAAGTGTACTTTAATCCTACCTTATTGTTGTAAGGTCGTTAGATCTTAGTTATTTAAAGCTTCGGCTCCTCCAACAATCTCTAAGATTTCGTTGGTAATAGCAGCCTGACGGGCTTTGTTGTACTGTAACTTTAAGGCGTCTCTTAGCTCGGTTGCATTATCGGTTGCTTTGTGCATGGCTGTCATACGCGCACCGTGTTCACTGGCTACCGAATCCCGAATCCCCTTAAATAATTGTGTTTTTAAGGCCTTAGGAATTAATCCGTCAACAATCTCTGGCTTTGATGGCTCATAGATATAATCAGCGGTAGTAGTACCTTCTGAAGCAATTGGCAATATGGGTAAAAATTGCTCTACAGTAACGATTTGTGTAGCTGCATTCTTAAACTTATTATAGATCACTTCAATCTTATCTACTTCACCATTGGCAAAACGCTGCATTAAATCTTCAGCGATTGCTGCTACATTATCAAAGGTCAAATCGTCAAAAACTTCATTGTTATTAAAAACAACTTCGTGATCTCTTGACAATATATCGTCGGCCTTCTTTCCTATAGTAACCAGGCTCACTTGCTGGTTGGCATACTTGGTTGAGGCCAAGTTCTTTGCTTCTTTTACTATGTTAGAATTAAATGCTCCCGCTAAGCCTCTGTTAGAAGAAATGACTACAAGAATCACCTTCTTCACTTCGCGATCTTCGGCATAATTGCTGCCAGAATCACTATCCAAACCTGCACTCAAATTTTGTAAGAGTTCGGTCAGTTTATCAGCATAGGGACGCATTGCTGTAATAGCATCCTGCGCTTTCTTCAACTTTGCAGCCGATACCATTTTCATGGCAGAGGTGATCTGCATCGTAGAAGATACCGAGGATATTCTATTTCTAATTTCCTTAAGATTTGCCATTGGCGCTCTTGTTAAGGGTTAATGGTTTTATAAACTCCTCTAAGAGGATTCTCATACACTAGCAAATAAGCTTTCCCAATGGTTTATGATTGAGACCGCTTTCGCGAAAGCGTGTGATTAATTATACTTAGCCGAAAGTTCCTTGGCAACACTCGCAAGCGTATCGGTCACTTCATCGGTTAATTTACCAGCCTTTAAAGTATCTAAAATACCTCTGTGTTTTGCGTTTAAGAATTCTAGGTAATCTCTTTCAAATTCTTTGATCTTATCTACAGGCACATTGCTCAACAAGTTCTTAGAACCCGCATAGATAATCGCAATTTGATCTTCTACAGTGTATGGATCATTTTGTGCTTGCTTAAGGATCTCCACATTACGCTTTCCTTTTTCAATTACGTTTAAGGTAGCTGCATCAAGGTCAGATCCAAATTTGGCGAAAGCCTCTAATTCACGGAACTGTGCCTGATCGAGTTTTAATGTACCAGATACTTTTTTCATCGATTTGATCTGAGCGTTACCCCCTACTCGTGATACCGAGATACCTACGTTAATCGCAGGACGCACCCCAGAGTTAAATAAATCTCCATCCAAGAAGATTTGTCCATCTGTAATCGAAATTACGTTTGTAGGAATGTAAGCAGATACATCACCAGCCTGAGTTTCGATAATTGGTAAGGCCGTTAAAGAACCACCACCTTTTACGATTGGCTTAAGACTTTCTGGCAAGTCATTCATGTCTTTTGCGATATCGTCATCGGCAATAACTTTTGCCGCACGCTCTAATAATCTAGAGTGTAAGTAAAATACATCTCCAGGGTATGCTTCACGTCCTGGTGGACGACGTAATAATAACGACACCTCACGGTAAGCTACCGCTTGCTTTGATAAATCGTCATAGATAATCAAGGCTGGACGACCTGTATCCCTGAAATACTCTCCAATGGCCGCTCCGGCAAATGGTGCATATACTTGCATGGCTGCCGGATCAGAAGCATTTGCTGCTACAATGGTAGTATAAGCTAAGGCTCCAGCATCTTCTAATACTTGTGCGATATTTGCTACTGTAGAGGCTTTTTGCCCTATAGCAACATAGATACAATACACAGGCTCACCAGCGTCGTAAAATTCCTTTTGGTTAAGGATGGTATCGATACAAACGGTAGACTTACCTGTTTGACGGTCACCAATTACTAACTCACGTTGTCCTCTACCTACAGGAATCATTGCATCAATAGATTTGATACCTGTTTGTAATGGCTCTGTTACTGGCTCTCTAAAAATAACCCCAGGGGCTTTACGCTCCAAAGGCATCTCATAAGTTGTTCCTGCAATAGGACCTTTACCGTCAATAGGAAGACCTAGAGTGTTTACAACACGACCGGTTATCCCTTCTCCTACGTTAATAGAAGCGATACGCTGAGTACGTTTTACAGTAGCTCCTTCGTTGATTCCTGTAGAAGGGCCTAAAAGTACCACCCCTACGTTATCTTCTTCAAGGTTCAATACGATACCTTCTAACCCGCTTTCGAATTCTACAAGCTCACCGTACTGTGCGTTTGACAACCCGTATATACGAGCAATACCATCACCTACGGTTAATACTGTTCCCACTTCATCTAAAGAAGCGGATGCTTCGAAACCTGAAAGCTGCTGTTTTAAAATTGCTGAAACTTCTGCTGGTTTAACTTCTGCCATTTTATTATCTATTTATCGCTTTCGCGAAATTTA
>CAZJWI010000105.1:0-14188 GCA_964549485.1 uncultured Flavobacteriaceae bacterium | reverse complement strand
CTCAGGATTGTTTGCCTTAGCAGGGATATCGATAAGAATACTATCTTCAAATCGCATTTTTATCAAATTCATATAGGTACGGGCAAAGGCCAATTCTTCATCGACAGAAACCAACTCCTTATTTTTTTGTTCTAATACATAGCGATAGACTTTGGATAAGGAGGTGGTAAATTTTTGAGCTTGTTGCGGGTTTTCATCTATTAGACTCGTTAAAACATTGAGACTATTAAACAGAAAATGAGGATCTAATTGGTTTTTTAAGGCATCAAATTTTGCCGAAGCAGTACCCGCAATAATTCGAGATTGTGTAACCTTACGCTCCTGTTTGCTTTTCCAATAATAAAACGAATAATAGAGGGAAACCGCGACCCCTGCAATTACCAATGACTGATAGTATTGATTAAAGCGTTCATTACTGATAAATTGCTCAAAGGAGACTTGTTCTATCACCACGATAATAAAAAGTCGCAATAGAAAGATAGTCAAGGTAGTAACTACCAGACTCGATAGAAGCCCAATACTCACATTTCGGATGTTCCAAAAGCCCTCTTGAAAACGGCTTAGCAAGGCGGTAAACACCCACATATTGACCATGTATAAAGACACCGAGAAAAGTTGGTTCATCCAGAAAAATTCCCATAACCTGCTGCTTTCCCACTCCTGACCAGTCATATTTTGAATGAGTCCCGTAGCTACAAAGATGATAATCCCTAACAAAAAGGCTTTAGCAAGTTCTTTGAAAAATCGTTTCATGGCTTAATAACTTAGGATTTGCAGCGTTCCAATACCTCGGCCGCACGATCTTGACCAAATAAGGGATGAAAGGGTGTGGCAGGAGTAAAGGTAGGAAAAAGTGATATGGCACGTTCAATATCTTGACAATAGGCTGCTGTTGATTTTCCAAAAAAGGCTGCTGCTCCCATATCCCATTCGGCCTTGGCTAAGATGAGCATAGGGTTATTGGGCTCCAATCTCAATGCGTCTTCGTATAAATTACTGACTTTTGGTGACAGAGACATGCCGTATTTCATGCCATCGTGCGCCACCCAGATCGTATGTAATTGAGCTTGAAGGTATTTTACATACACATTATCTGAGGTAAAACTATTGGCGGTATTGAGAAATTCCTGAGCTTTGGAGGTCTGGGCCTTTAACAGGGCTTCGTCCCGATCGTCCCAGTTGTTCCAAACCTTTAAAATCTCTGTCTGAGCTACATAATAATATGGCAACCAATTGTCTTTTTCGGCCGTTGCAATACGTTGAAAAAGATTGGATGCTTCATTAAGATTTCCAGCCTCAAGTAGCGCAAAGGCCTTGGTCATTCCTTGTTCGTATTTAGATTGAGCCAGGCAAACACTGCTCCAAGCAATAAATAGTATGACAATAAGTTGTTTCATGAGATCAATTTTGATGGTACAAAGATGAAGTGTCTTATACTTACTTAAAAGCATAAGACACCCAACTGTCATATTTAATGACTGAATTGTAAAATGCAGTAAATCGCTCAACTGCATCCAAACTACAGTTTACTGAAGCCTTAGTGTCTACTAGTCATTAATCCCCCAGGTTCCAATATGAGTGCGATTACCCAAACTATACCCCAATTTATATTCTCCGCCTTTCAAAAGAGCGATCACTTTTCCAGGCGCTGGTATGATACGGTGCTGATGCAACAATTTATTGTAGTTTTTGACGATGGCCGGTGCAAGGGTTTCACCGTTCATACGCATCGTATCCCCATCAATTTCGAGCTTAAACTCATCTTGGAGATCGCTAATATTTCCAGTTGCTTTCATTGACTTAAAAAAGTCTAGAATACGAGCATTAGCATTAATTATAAGAATGTGATCATATAGCTTGTAAAAGGTAAAATGGATAGCTGGCTCATAGCCGTGTCGCTCAAAAATTTTTAAATAATCGCGCTCTGTCTGACGGTCCAGTTGCCGACCATTGATATACATTCCCGATTCGTCTTTTACCAATATCAACTCATTGTCTTCAGAGACTAACTTATCTTCTTCAAGCGCCAATAGCAAAGCCTGTTGAAATGCCGGCCATTTCCATCCATTTCTATTTTGAGCCTTGGTCGTGTCATAGAAGGTAGATGGCTTTTTCAAGACTTCTCTAACAGCATCATCCATTCCACCCCTGGCCGCAGAGCGCAGTCCTGCCTTTTCAGCCTCTATGGCTATTTTTCTAGCTTCACGCTCTATGCGCTGGGCGTCTTGTAGAGCACGGTCGGCATCTCTTAAAACACGGTCGGCATTAGCACTAGCGCGTTCTTTATCACGAAGCAGGCGTTTTTGTTCCATTTCAAGGCGCTGGGCATCGCGTTGTGCCTGGCGTTCCAAACGCATGGCTTCACTATGCATGCGATTGGCCTCACGACGCAAACGTTCTGCCTGTCGTTCCAAACGTTCAACTTCTTCGGTCTCTGCATCTTTACCTGTGATGATCGCCTTTGCCTTGCGTCCAATATCCCCAAATTTTTCAATGAGTTCATCAGAAGCTATTTCTTTGTCGATATACAGTTGTAATCTACCCTTACTTAAACTTATCTCGTAGACTTCTTCACCATCTACATTGGCGATCCACTGTGTTTTTCCTCCTTTTTGAACTAAATTTCTCGATCCCATTTGTTCCATCAGATAGGCCAGCAGTTCTGGTGATATCCCCTTTGGAAAACTCGCCTTTAAACTATAACGGTCGTCTCTATTGGTAACAGAAAATGAAATATTTTCTCCAGTATTACTATCACTAGAATTGATAGACACCTTGTAATTACCACTTGTCGAAGACAGTGTAGTACTAGGTGTTTGGGGTGGTTCTGGGGGCGTTGGTGTGGTCTGTGCACTACATAGCTGTAGTCCTGTTATAACTAGTGCGATTGTGATATTAATGATTGTTTTCATGTCTATTCGTTTTTAAAACATCAGCTCTAAGGCCATGATTTTGTGATTAAAGATTGATTTTAAAAGTTAAGCCGACCCCTCTAGTGCTTTCAATAGCAATGCGGTCATCTTGATTAAAATATTTCCGAAGCCGACTGATGAAGACATCCATACTTCTACCCGAGAAAAAGTCGTCGTTTCCCCATATAGCCGTAAGAATAGCCTCTCTTCGGAGCATCTGATTTTTATTCTTATAAAAAAATTGAATCAGTGAAGCTTCCTTTTCGGTAAGATGCTGCAGCGTAGTACCAAAAATGAGCTGGTGGTTATAAGGATCAAACTGATAGTCTCCAATGGCATAGGTGGTTGCATCAGGTTGATCATTAGTTGTTATTACAGCGCCCAAACGCTGTGTTCTTTTTAGAATATTTTGAAGACGTAAAACCAAAATATCTGCCTCAAAAGGCTTGACGATATAATCATCGGCTCCAAGTTTTAATCCTTGAATACGATCTTCTTTTAAGGATCGTGCCGTTAGGAACACAAACGAGGCATCCGGATAGTGATCGATCACTTTTTCGGCCAGGCTAAAGCCATCCATTTTTGGCATCATGACATCAAAGACGCCTATATCAAAAGGGGACTTCTCGTTGTGCGCTTTCGCGAAAGCGTTAAATGCCTCTTCCCCATCTTTGGCCCAAACCACATCAAAATCATGAATCTCGAGGTATTGTTTGAGAATACTTCCAAAATCGATATCATCTTCGGCCAATAATATTCGGTTAGTTTTCATATGTGTAGTGGTAGAATGATGTTAAAACTACTTCCCTTTCCTAGTGTACTACTAAGGCCTATGCTTGCTTGATGCGCCAGAATAATTTGCTTGGTAAAATACAGTCCCAATCCAAGACCTTTGACATCGTGCACATTGGAAGCTACCACCCGGTGAAACTTTTCAAAAATGGCCTCTTGCTCTTTGGATGGAATTCCTATACCATTATCGGATATTTGAATGTGATATTGATTATTTTTAACCTTAGTAGTGATCTTTATCTCAATCTCATCCTTAGCGTATTTAACCGCGTTATCCAATATGTTTAACAGGGCCGTAGTCATGTGAAAACGGTCTATGCGCAATAACACCTCTGGTTTATATATCTTTTCAATCAGGGTCATTGGGGCGTGTTGATGAGCCAGTTTAAAGTCTTGAATAACCGCCTTGAAGAACTGATTGTCAACGAGGTTCTCTTTATGTAAAACAAGTTTGGATCCGTTAATACTATTGGTCAATACTTGATCTATTAGCTTTTGAAGTCTTGTGTTTTGACGGGTCACAATCGAAAGGGTATCTTCAAAAGCAGACGCGTTGTTTTGTATAGCAGGGGTTTGTAAACTTTTGGTCGCTACTGCCAAGGTAGCTAAGGGGGTTTTTAACTCATGTGTTATGTTATTGATAAAATCGGTTTTGACATCAGTAATTTTCTTTTGTTTGATAAGCCCCTTGATCGCATAGTATAACAGTCCAATAACAAATAAAAAGAGTAAAACAGAACCTATAAGCAGTATGGCCATTCGTCCTAAGACAATACTACGCCAATCTTTAATGAGCATCATATTGGCCGAACGAATTTCTAAATCATAGGTTTTTGTCAATACCTCATCGCCTTGGGTAGTGATGTATTCTTGCTCACTAAACCAACGGCTATTGTCATTATTAACCGCCTCATCATGGTCAAAATTAGTCCCAAACAAAACCATTGGCTTGTTAGACCTATTGTGATAAATGGTATCCAAGGTAGCATTTTCATAAACTACAATGGTTTCTAAACTGCGATGATAATCTACCTCAAAACCTAAATCTAGCGCTTCAAGTTCTTGTTCAAATAGGGTAGTATAAAGCCTATTTAATTGATCTGCTTGTTCCTTTTGACGTCTTAAGACTTCATCCTTTGTAATGCGATTGTTTTTATAATCAGATATATGAAGTGCCAGGTCTTCGCCCCAACCTTCAAAATACAGAGAATCTAAGAGCGGATGATCATTTATTTTTGATACAAGGGCGTCGGTTTCTCTAAGAAAGTCTTTCTTTTTGAGGGTGTAAGTATTACTTATCAAATAAGCCTGAATACCCGATAAGGCTATCAAGGCTACGATCGAAATACTGATTAATAAGCTAAACTTTCTTTTCATTTGATGCGATTCAACCCTCCAAAAATAGCAGGAAAGCTCTTGGTGTGCCAATTTTAGAGAGCCATTAACCCTGCATTAACCGTTAATCTATGCGCACTCCCTTTTAATACAGCTAATGGATGATACGGTTAACATTGCTGTTAATGTATTACAAAGACGTATTAACATAGACGTATTAACATTGAAGGTGTATCTATATGTGCAATAAAATGTATCTTGAAATTAAAATAGCCATTTAAAATTACAGATGCGATGAGACTCCTTTTCTTAGCCTTTATTAGCAGTTGTTTAATACAACTCGCAGGTGCACAATCTAATGCTCCCGAGACAGTAGTACAGGCCAATCTCGATGCCTATAATGCCCACGATTTGACCGCATTTATGTCCTATTTCTCTGAAGATATTACACTGGTAGCGTTTAATAGCGGAGAAGTTACGGCTAGCGGAAAAGAAGAAATTAAAGCTATCTATCAACCTTATTTTGAAGCTTCGCCTCAATTACATTCTACGATCCTAAAGCGCATAGTTTTTGACAATAAAGTGATTGATCACGAATCAATTACAGGAGCGAGAGGTAACCCTGAGGCCTTTGAAATTGTATTGATGTATGAGGTATGTGGTGATAAAATTTGCAAAATGACAATGATCCGAAAATCGTAATTATGCTCACTATAGAAAGAGTAGCCTCTCAAGATCCTCGATTTGTAAAGTTGGTAGCCGAGCTAGATGCAGATTTGGCGGCTAAAGATGGGGATGATCATGCTTTTTACAATCAATTTAATAGTAGTGCTAGCCTTGCTCATTGTCTTATTTGTCAGATTGATGGTCGGGCTGTGGGCTGCGGTGCTTTAAAACCCTTTAACGAGCAAGCGGTTGAAATTAAACGCATGTATACCCTGGAGAATTTTCGCGGAAGCGGTATTGCCACAGCAATTTTGAAACAGCTAGAGGATTGGGCCAAAGAATTGGGATATAAAAAATGTGTGCTTGAAACTGGTAAAAGACAACCAGAAGCCATTAACCTCTATCTCAAGAATAACTATCAGATAATTGCCAATTATCCCCCATACCAAGGGGTTTCCAATAGTGTGTGCTTTGAAAAAGTAATTGATTGATTTATAGCTTTTAGGATCAATTTTGTAACTTAATAGGATGAATGTTAGGCTATTTCTATTATGCATTATATTGCTTTGTCTTTCTTGTTCCAAGAGTGATGATGATCCTACTATGCCAATAGACCAAGAGACTCCTACCCTTGTAAAGCGCGTTCTCTTTATTGGTAATAGCCATACCAATTACAATGGCGGGATAGATGCACAGCTAAGAGGGTTTGCTCAAGCCGACCAGATCACAACCACCGTCGCCAAACAAGCTCCTGGAGGTTTTACCCTGGAAGACCATCTTAATAGTAGTGCTACCCTAAACACTTTGGCTTCAGAACAATGGGATGTTATCATATTGCAAGAGAATACCTTTAGAGCCGCCTATCATCCCGAAGATATGCTAGAGAGTATTGCACAATTTGAAGAAGTATTGGCCAATAGTCCTGCAAAAATCTATCTCTTCAAAACTTGGGCCTATAGCGATGCTCCAGAAATGAATGCGCTGTTGGATACAGCATACCAACAAGCACAGTCACAAAGTAGTTTCTCGACGCTCTCTATTGGTTCGTATTGGATCAATTATCAATCACTGCATCAGGATAATCTCTACAGTGATGATGGCATACACCCAAGTGTAGTAGGGACCTATCTTTGTGGTGGGATTTTCTATAAAAAGATCTTTGGTATAGACGATCTCAATCTTTCGACCTACGATTATGTACTTGATGCCCAGCAAGCAAGTCGCATAAAGTCTTTTATTTCTGACCTTAACCTTTGATGCGCTACCATATAGACATTCAATAACATAGGCACTACCCTTGTCCAATAATTAATTCATGCTATTGGTACTAGCTGTTTTATTATGATCTTAAACTTCTCTGATTATCGTTAAAAGGCAGCGGCCTAAAAAATCATTACTTGAGACATCGAGTTGCTGAGATTGGTTAGGCAAAATTCGTCTTTTAGCTGCAGCAGAGCTTATTCTGTGTATCTTCGCATTTTACTAGTTAAGCTCTATTATCATGCGTTATTTTCTGAGTTATTGTTTTTTCTTGTGTATTTCGTCGTTGTTCGCTCAAGTGAGTATACACGAACTGGACGCTGACACGCCAAGCACCGATACTATGGAGTTTATCGAACTCTTAACCGACAATCCAAATACTGCTTTAGACGGCTTTGTTTTGGTGCTCTTTAACGGTTCGGATAACGGTATGGATCAAAGCTATTTTAGTTTAGATCTAGATGGTCTTGTCTCTGACGCCAATGGCATTTTGCTCATTGGGAGTAATGCTGTATCTCCGGTTCCAGATTATATACTTTTTGACAATACCATTCAAAATGGTGCCGACGCAGTCGCTGTTTACTTAGGTAATGACACAGATTTTCCTGATGGCACCTTAGCTACAACCACCAATTTAGTAGATGCACTTGTCTATGATACCAATGATGCCGACGACACCAATTTGCTTGCCTTATTAGGAGAAACTACACAAATTAACGAGGGTGGTAACGGTCCTTCTAGTGCCAATTCTATACAGAGTGATCTTATGGGTGGCTATACTATAGCACCTCCTACCCCAGGAGCCTTAAATGATGGTAGTGGGATCGCTTTTATTGGTTTGGGGTTTTCTGTCGCACAAGAGCAATATGATGAAGGTGATCAAATCGATATTGTATTTACGGCAGATCAGGTACTCACCGAGGATGTCTCTTTTGATTTTAGTTTGACCAATGGCACGTTTACTACAGCCGATTATACAGGAGCTACCACGGCAACCATAGTTTCTGGAAGTACTAGCACCACCCTAAGTATTCAAATTATAGACGATGTTATAGACGAAGGAGATGAAGAAATGCTCATCTCTTTTGGCCCCTTACCTGTAGGGTATAAAAGGCTTAATGACAATTTGATAGTAAGAATAGTTGATAACGATTTTACCACAGCAGCTTGGGGAACACCCTTGAATCCTACCTACGGACAAATAAGCAGTACTCAGGCGCCAGATTATTACGATCCCATAAACGGCTTAGCCGATGATGCGCTAGTACAGGCGCTACAAGATATTATCGCCAATCCTGATGTGGTACGTGCTCAATCTTATGCCGATGTAATTGATATTCTAAAAAAGGCCGATCAAAACCCTGAAAATAGCAACCAAGTATGGCTGGTCTATACCGAACAGCCGCGAGCCAAATTAGATTTTCAAACCTCAGGAGGAAGTAGTGTTGGGCTTTGGAATAGAGAACACACCTATCCGCGCTCTAGGGGTGGTTTTGACGATATAGAGGCCGATGAAATTGCCGATGGTATCGATATTTTCTTTCCAACCAAAGCAGATTCGACCAGACACGCCAATAGCGATGGTCATGGGCTGCGTGCTGCAGACGGTCCTGAGAATAGTGCGCGAGGCAATCAGGACTATGGCGAATACAGCGGCCCAAGCGGTAATCAAGGTAGCTGGCAAGGAGATGTGGCCAGGAGTATTTTCTTTTTATCGATCAGGTATAATGGTTTGGAGGTTGTCTCAGGTAATCCTTCCAATAGTACGGTAGGGCAATTAGGTGATCTTGATATCTTATTGGATTGGCATCGAAATGATCCTCCCGATGATTACGAAATGAATCGCAATAATGTAGTAGAGCAATGGCAGTTTAATCGAAATCCGTTTATAGATCTCCCTGAACTCGCCGAATATATCTGGGGAACCAATATGGGTGAGACCTGGATGAATCCGTTAAGCGTGACCGATGCCTCAAATACAAACTTTGTACTTTATCCCAATCCTTCTCACAAAAACTTTAGGGTGGTAGGTAGTACCGAGCCTGCAACATTGACCATTTATGATATGTTGGGACAAGCTGTTTATGTTAGGCGCTTGGAGGGTGACGACCTAGTCTATCACAATCTAAATTCAGGTATGTATGTCGTATTGCTCGAAAATGAATACGGTAGCAAACAACTTCGCCTCATCGTAAAATAGGACTAACTCATTGTTAATTAGTATATTTAGGTATTACGAAATCGTAATTCTTCCCCTAAGACTGTTATCTGAGCAACTGCTTTTGAAACAGTGTGTAACTAAAGCAATGATACTATGTCGCTATCTTCACCTTCTGCCAAAGCCAAGACTTACCTGGCAGTTGCCTTGGGTATACTTGGAGTCATTCTCTTTTTTTATTTGCTCATACAAACCGCGCAATGGAAGACCGATGATGTGCTTCAACCCTATCAAGATGCAGATGCGCGTCTGGATAAAGCTATTGCAAGCTATACTCCTGATCCTAGCTTTATCAGTGTCTCAAAATTTGAGGTAATTAAAACCCAATACGAAATCGCTCAACTCAAAAAAGCACACAATCTTGAAATTATTGAATTGATGAATACCTATTACTTTGCCTCCACTATGCTGTTGTTGGGCTTGTCAATTTTACTAGGAATTTTTGTGCTGCAGATATCAGCCTCGGGTATAGCTAGTAAAACGCATTGCTTTAAGACTTTTTTCTATACCACCCTGGCCCTTACTACATTTTTTGGAATCCTAATCAATGTAATGAACCATCAAGAAAATATTATCGTGAATAAAAATAGTTTTTTATCCTATTCGGCGACACAACTGCGTATTTACAATTTCCTGATGACCGAGGGCAGCGAAATTGACCCCTTGGCTCCCAAAGCCTCAGATAGCATTCAGACCATGTCCAATACCGTCAAAGTAAATGCCTTTATTACCTCGGTCACCAAAGACATCAATCAAACCAATAATATCTTTCTCAAGATCACTCATGATAAGATCAAGGATTATAAGGAGATCGTTTCTTATGAGGACTAATCGCTCCTAGAGTTTGACACCTATTCCAAAAGCTACGCGAGGCCCATCATCGCCTACAAAAATGCCAAATTGACCAGACATCAAATCAACTGCGTTGATCCAAAAACCTCCTCCTACATCGGTATGCCAAACATTGCTGCTTTCGCCGTCATTCCATACGCGACCTACATCCCCTCCTGCATACAATCCAATTTGAATAGGTAACAGACCTGTTTTAAAGCGATTAAAACTATAACGTACATCGCCACTGGCTGCAAAAGATGATTCTCCAGTAAATCGCTGATTTCTGTACCCTCTTAATCCGCTATTGCCTCCTACCACAGCACCTTGATAAAATTCAAAATCGTCTCCGATATTGACCTGCCCTTGAAAAAGCGTCTTAAGCACCCACTTTTTATTTCGCGAAAGCGCATTATAAAAACCTAATCTGGGTAAAATATACCCATAGATACGATTGGTGTCTTCAAGATTCATTTTTGTGCCCAGGGCCAAAGAAAAATCCATTCCACGAGTGGGATTGGCCGGATTATCGGCATTGTTATACGCATAACCCGTTTCTAAACCTGCAAATTGCTGGCCGTCAAAATAGGTTGGCGAAGGTGGAACAAAGTCATTCGAGATAAAGCGATTGGCATTTTGCTGCACTTCAACAAACTCATACATCGCTTTGGTATAGAAGTGACTGCCATAAGGGTTACGGTGGGCAATACCTATGCTGGCTACATAATTTGCGGTTCTAACCCGATTGTAATCCAACCCTAGGTCATCCTGATTATTAACACTTTCGTTACTAAGTCCAAAAAAGTTTCTAGCATAGCTCTCATTGGTCGCTCTTCCACCTAAGGTAAGATCCCATTTGCCCAAGGCATTGGAGAAGATACCGTCATAATTAATGTCAAAACCACTTGTAGCAAAATAATAACCGGCCTTGATGATATGCTTTCGATAAAAGGGATCATCTTTAAATCCCTTTACAGTAAATGTATTTTGTAGTCCAATAAAGAATCCATCATCTGGATTCCCTCCAATAGACGGCAATAAGGTGTTATTATATACAATACCCTTGTTAAAATCATAGGTGTTGTGCACATAGATATTAGAGCGCTTTACTTTGGCTCCTTTGATTTTTTCGTAGGTATTTGGTTTGGTTCTGTGTTCGTAGATTTTTACTTTTCGACCATTCTCAATCCTATAGACGTCATTGTTTTGCCCACCAATGATTCGGGTAAATATGGGTTTACTTGCCTTTCCGCTTACGCTAAACTGATCATCGTCATCCAAACCGTAGATCCAAAGTTCTTTTGTGACTTTAGGATCAATCAAGCGATTGACAAAAGGCGGTTGGATGGCGTCGTCTTTGATTCTAGAAATCTGTACCCGCGTACCATCTTTCTCTCGAGTAATTTGAAAGTAATCATCCTTGTCTGTTCCCTTTAAAATCACAAGACTATTGAGATGTTTGTAATAGCGGCCTGCGATATCGGTAAGGGTATTGCGTCTCGCCTTGAGCTGCGACTTAACCGTTGCCCATTGTGCATTTTGCACTTCAACAGGAATTGCTTTAAAAGCCTGATCAATAGCTGTATCGGTGAGATGGGTTTCTATGTATTGAGCCTGCTTGAGCCAATCATCCAAGGTCGAATTGGCCAATAAGGCCCTGTCCAATTTTATACCGGCACTATTGATCCAATTAACGTCTTCAAGCTCGTCACTGTAGGTTTGGAACTGTTGTGCAGGTGGAATAAAAAACTTGATGATATCCAAAAAGCGACCATCGTAATTGGAAAATACTTGATCTCTATCCCGAGGAATGGGTTTATAAACTATCTTATCATCACTTTTGTCAAATCGAGCCCAGCGCCATTGATCGGTGTGTCTATCCCAATCGCCAAGTAACATATCAAACAATCGCGCTCTGATAAAGGCGTTCTCATCGACCGTGTATTTCTCGTCATCTCGCAAGTTCTCTAACAGATCTGAAGTACTCTCGATTTGATCGGGCAATCCAAAAGAGGCCACATCAACAAATCCATTATCTGGGCGCTCTTCTATGACGTATAATTCATCGCCATACTCAGCATTATATTTTCCAAGTGCTGGATGTTTTGGCATCCAGACCAATTGTGGGTTGGTGTGATAAACACCTACGGCATCAGCTAAGCCTCCCACAGACAAACTGGCAAAGGGATGACTCGCGGTATAAAAGTCAAGGATAACGTCTTCGGTAAAAGTTTCTCTAAATTCATCCTGTACAAAATTGTCTTTAAAGACTACCGTTTGTAAAAATTGTACTGCGCTTTTTTTGACAGCTCTAAGCGCAAAATTTCTTCCATCTTTGGTGACCAAACGCAACGAACGTGTCTGATGCCCTCCTCCTTTTCGATCAACACTAAAACCACCCATAAAGGTGTCTAGGGTAATGACGGGCACCTCTAATTCGGTACCATAGACATTGCGATAATGCTTACCCCAGAAACGTTCATAACGCTTTGATTTATGAGTAGCTGATGTGTCGTAAACCGTTGCTTTAATCGTAGGACTAAATCTCTTTTTTAAATTTGACGTATCGTAAAGCGTGTCTGCCGGGTGAACTACAGTGCTGTAAATCTCTTTGGGAGTACCATTCTCGGCGCTGTAATATCGCGCTATAGAAGCACCATTTTTTAGTACCTCTAAAACTGCCAACCCCTGTCGTCCATAAGCAAACAAACCGTCATTACCTAAAGCAACTTGACTCTCTCTAGACCCTGATCCGCTAATGATCTGCTTGATACCATTATGATCGATATATTGTAAATTCTGATCGTGACTAGAAACAAAAATGGCTTTTTGAGAATCTATGGCCAGGGTTTCTAACCGGTCCATCAACTCGTTATATCTTTTGTTATAACGATCTTGTATAGCAATGCCTCCTTGCAGGCGAACCTGAGCCGCCAAAAAACCTAGGATAGGCAACGGAAGGCCATTATCAAAAGGGAAAAGATGCTGTTGCATACCATATTTGCCACCGTGTGACCCGTTGGTAAACATAGGGTGATGCATCGCCATAATAATGGTTTTTTCATTGTTCTTTTTTAATTCATTTTCTATTTCTAAAAAAAAGGCCTTTCTGGTTTTAATGTCGCATTTATCGTTTATGGTAGGATGATTGTCCCAATTTGCGAGATACCACTGCGTATCAAGCATAAACAAGACAATATCATCAGACACGTCAATTTCTTCAATAGGACAACCCTTTTCTGGTTGAAAGGCATCCTTGTTGTCTAAGGCATCTTCGATAAAATCTTCTTGTCGCTCTAGGCCTTTGAGACCACCACTATACCAATCGCGATTTCCTGGCATAAAAAAAGTGGTGCCTTTAAAATTTTCAATTACATCGACCTGCGCTTTCAGACGTGCAATGGCCGCGTCTCTTCCTTTGGCTTTCTTAGAAGGAAGTCCTTTGCGATAGCTGTTATTGCCCAAAAACAGTGTATAATCTTCTTTTGTTGCCGTGCTATCGAGTAGTTTTTCGAGCGCTTTGAGTGCAGGAGTAGACGATTCTGGGTCAACATCACCAGCATCTCCTATAAAGAAAAACCGCGAGGCAATCTGATCATCTGTAGGCAAAGGAACACCTATCTGGGCTTCGTCATTATATTTGAGCTTGTAAGTCGCACAACTTGAGAGCATAAGCAATACAGCGAGTAAGACAAAGAGGTATTTTTTATACATATACAATTATTAGTGTTATTTTAGGAGAAACTTCGAATCCTGATATATGTCGTCAATTATTGATAGAACTGACCATTTTGTTAGTACGCTACTGGAAGAAAAACTTCCAAAAACCTGCATATATCATAATTATGTCCACGCCAAGCGTGTTTATAAAAGTACAAAAGAAATCGCTGAGCATTCTAACTTGAATGATTCAGATATGAATGTTATCCTAATTGCTGCACTTTTACATGATATCGGTTATGTATATGGTAGCGAAGATCACGAAGCCAACTCAGTAAAAATTGCCCGGCCTTTTCTGGAAAAAGAGAATATTTCCAAAGATGACATTGCCAAGATTGAGCAAGCCATTATGGCCACAAAAATGGAAGCCGAACCCATAAGCTTGCTCGATAAAATACTTCGGGATGCAGATGCTTCTCATTTTGCTAAAGATTATTTTGAAGAGGCTAGTGAG
>CAZJWI010000104.1:0-4342 GCA_964549485.1 uncultured Flavobacteriaceae bacterium | reverse complement strand
TCTTGTAAGACATTGAGTTCTACATCTCCTTTTCTGAAGGTGTCAGAAGCTCGCAAGGCCATTTCTTTGGATCCACCACCACCAGGAATAACACCTACGCCAAATTCGACTAGTCCCATATAGGTTTCGGCGGCGGCTACTACTTTGTCTGCGTGTAGTGATAATTCACACCCGCCACCCAAAGTCATGCCATGCGGAGCCGAAATGGTAGGAATGGCAGAGTAGCGCATACGCATCATGGTATCCTGAAAATACTTAATAGCCATATTGAGTTCGTCGTACTCTTGCTCTACAGCCATCATAAAAATCATACCGATATTGGCACCTACAGAAAAGTTGGCACCTTGATTTCCAACAACCAAGCCCGCAAAATCTTTTTCGGCTAGATCGATGGCTTTATTAATACCCGCGAGTACATCGCCTCCTATGGTATTCATCTTACTCTGGAATTCTACATTGAGAATGCCATCGCCCAGATCTTGTACGGAAACACCTGAGTTTTTAAAGACTTCTGTAGTCTTGCGAATGTTATCTAAGATGATAAAGCTATCCTGACCAGGTATTTTTGTTTGTGACTTTGAAGGAATGTCATAATAATAAGTTGCACCATCTTTTACAGTGTAAAAACTATGATTACCACTGTCTAACATTTCTTGTACCCAGCTGGCCAGTTCAAGACCTTCTGCTTCCATAAGCTCTATGCCTTTAGCAACGCCAATGGCATCCCATATTTGGAAAGGGCCATGCTGCCATCCAAAACCAGCTTTCATCGCATCATCGATTTTGTACAGCTCGTCTGTAATTTCAGGTATGCGATGTTGTACATATGCAAAAAGATGTGCAAATGAGGTGCGATAAAATGCAGCTGCTTTATCCTTTCCGCCTATTAAGACCGAAAACCGATCTGCTACATTGTCGATATTCTTTGTCAGTTCTAGAGTAGCAAATTTGGCCTTTTTTGATGGTCGATACTCCATGGTATCTAAATCGAGCGAGAGGATTTCTTTAGACCCGTCTTTATGCACTTCTTTTTTGTAAAAGCCTTGACCACTTTTAGCCCCCAACCACTTATTGTCTACCATAGTCTGGATAAAATCGGGTAGGGCAAATAGGCTATTGCGCTCGTCCTTAGGACAATTTTCTGCAATACCATTGGCCACATGTACCAAGGTATCTAGGCCAACCACATCAACAGTCCTAAAAGTGGCAGATTTTGGCCTTCCAATTACAGGTCCTGTTAATTTATCAACTTCTTCAATGGTGAGTCCCATCTCTTTTACTGTGTGAAACAGACTCATAATGGAGAAAATACCAATGCGATTACCAATAAAGGCAGGCGTATCTTTGGCAACCACCGAAGTCTTACCAAGATATTGTTCACCATAATTATTAAGAAAGGCTAAAACCGACTCATCTGTTTTTGGACCAGGAATGATCTCAAATAGTTTTAGGTAACGGGCTGGGTTAAAAAAGTGGGTGCCACAAAAATGCTTTTGAAAGTCATCACTACGACCTTCGCTCATAAATTGAATGGGGATACCCGAGGTGTTTGAGGTAATGAGCGTACCAGGAGTACGGTGTTTTTCTAGATTTTCAAAAACCTGCTTTTTGATATCTAAACGTTCAACAACTACCTCGATAATCCAATCTACATCCTTGACCTTGGCAATGTCATCTTCTAGGTTTCCAGTGGTTATACGACTAGCGAATGCCTTTTTATAAATGGGTGAAGGCTTACTTTTTAAGGCCGCTGCCAAAGCATCATTGACCAGACGATTTCTCACGACTCTATCGTCTAAACTTAGCCCTTTTGCCTTTTCTTTTTCATTGAGTTCTCTAGGAACTATATCTAATAATAGTACATCAACACCTATGTTGGCAAAATGACAAGCGATACCGCTTCCCATAATTCCACTCCCGATGACGGCTACTTTTCTAATTCTACGTTTTGCCATATTACTTGAGCATTGTTTCTTCTTGGTTATAAATTTTTTTATTTTGGATCAAGTCATTGATGGTTTCAATGACCTCATAAAAGTGTTCTATTTTTTCCTCAGAGATACTCTGGCGCACAGCAGTATTAAATGTGAGCACTCTATCTTTTGAGTAATCTCTTTTTTCCAAACCAAAAGGAGTTAGGTGTATCAATACACCGCGACCGTCGGCAGGATTTGGTTTGCGTTCAATCAATCCCTTTTCCTCCATGGTTTTAAGGGTTCGTGATAAGGAAGTGGCCTCCATACCCATGCGTGGGCCAAGCGCCGTCGATGGCGTGCCCTGATCTGGATCTATACTCAAAAGTGCAAATCCAACCGCCATAGTAACGTCAAACTGTGCAGCTTGCTCGTTATACATTTTCATAACCGATTGCCATGTGGCTCTCAGACAGTAATCAATCGTTTTATCTTTCATATAATGTACTTGCGAAAACGATGTAAATATACCAAAATTTATTATGCATGCATAGTATTAAAGAAAGATTTTTGATAACTGATTGCAAATTAGTCACCTATAGTTCTACTAATTTAGTCATTCATAGGATGTATTGCGAATCCAGTACCTTGAATTTTGTTCGCTATACGTTAACTGGCGAGACCCATTTTTTTTCTTACAGTCTCAATAGAAGTTTTGCTCCACTAAATTATAGTAGGTCTTGGTTAAGTAATACTTCCATTTGACTAAGCGTTAAAAGAGCCTTGATCCCAACAAATGGTACGACAGCTTCAGCGTTTGTCTTGCATACGACAGCCAGCACACGGCCATCAACATTTTGGACCGCTTTATTAGGCGCTACATAAACCCAAGCCTTACAACCGATTTTTGATTTAAGGCGTCATAGCAGCTAGGTTTTCTTTATGAGCCCTTTTTTTAGTAAATGTAGTGAGAACGTTTTCCAAAATTTGTTTTAGAAGCCTACAGCCGTGTCGTCTCCTCGACGATCTGCTCCACCTTCAAGACTACCGTCGGGCAAGACCAGTATACCATCTACCTTACCGAGAATTTTGGACACTTTTTCGTTGGGATCATATCCTTTTTGGCGCAAGCGATCTAAAATTTCAGGATCAAAACTATTAGGTTCAAACATGATGATATCGGGATACCATTGATGGTGAAATCTCGGAGCGTTGACTGCCTCTTGCATACCCATGTCAAATTCGTGTACATTGAGAATTGTTTGAAGTACCGAGGTAATTATTGTCGATCCACCAGGCGTACCTACACTCATCCAAAAAGCGCCATCCTTTTCGACCAAGGTAGGCGTCATACTAGAGAGCATGCGTTTGCCAGGAGCAATTTCGTTGGCCTTTGCGCCTAAAAGACCAAACATATTTGGCACACCAGGTTTGGAAGAAAAGTCGTCCATTTCGTTGTTGAGAAAGAAACCGAGTTCTTCTACATATAGTTTCGAACCATAAGCACCGTTAAGGGTTGTCGTTACTGCGATGGCATTCCCAAATTGGTCTACAATAGAATAATGGGTGGTTTCTAAGCTTTCATAGCCTGGGATTTCGCCATGGCTTACCGCATCAGAATCTGTCGCCCTTTCCCACGAAAATGAATCCATACGATTTTTGGCATAGCTATCAGAGAGTAAAGTATCTAAAGGGATCTCATTAAAATCAGGATCGCCCAGATAAAAACTTCTGTCGGCATAAGCTCGCCTTTCGGCCTCTGTAATGAGTTGTATCGCCTCTTGAGAGTTATGACCATACTGCTCAATTTGATACGGTTCTATCATTTGCATAATTTGCGCCAAACACACCCCACCACTTGAGGGAGGACTCATCGAAATGATACGCAAATTGTCATAATTAAAAACGACGGGTTCTCTCCATTTGGCTTCATAAGCAATTAAATCTTCTACAGTCATGATTCCTCCTTTAGACTGGAGGTAGTCTATCATTTTCTGACCCGTGAGACCACCGTAAAACTCTTGTTTTCCGTTGGTAATTATGCGATCTAAAGTTTGGGCTAGGGCTTTGTTTTTAACCGTATCTCCTTTGGCGAAAGCCGTACTATAAAAGATGGAATCTCCATTGACACGCGTAAAGGTTTCTGCTAATCGCTCAAATCTCATGGCTTGATTTTCGGTGACCACATAGCCCTTATTGGCCAACTCTACTACAGGGCGCAAAATCTTTTCTAAGGATAAGGAGCCAAATTTTTCGTGTACTGCAAAAATACCAGCTATGGTACCAGGTACACCAACAGCCATTGCTCCTTCGGTGCTCAAATTAGGAATCACCTCTCCCTTATCATCGAGATACATATCCCTTGAGGCTGCGCCTGGAGCTTTTTCTCGATAATCTAAGGCGCCAATGTCACCCATACCTGTACGATA
>CAZJWI010000103.1:0-5412 GCA_964549485.1 uncultured Flavobacteriaceae bacterium | reverse complement strand
CGTAGGTTCTCCCGATGCTTCGGGACTACAGGGCTCACAGAAATCCTTGTCGTAAGACAGGGGTGTTTTGTTTTATATATATTGGTGGTGATAGGTTCTCCCGATGCTTCGGGACTACAGGGCTCACAGAAATCCTTGTCTTAAGACAGGGGTTTTTTGTTTTATATTGTGGGTCGTAGGTTCTCCTGATGCTTCTTCCGATACTTCTCCCGATGCTTCGGGAAGGCGCTCGTAACTACACATGTCGAAATACAGGAATTTTTTGGTAGATCATCTTTAACAGATTACTGAGTAGCACGCTATATCTATTACTGTAAGTTTGTATCTTAGTGAGGTTCAAGCATATTAAATGGATGGTGTAGCAGCAACCATTCTCTAATCTTACTAATAATCTTTTGGGAGAGGCAAAGTGGGTGTCAAATGTAATATGCCATGAATTGTAAGAATTTTGGGGGTAAAGGGGGATTCCTCTGTTTTGAGTTGTTTATTTAATAATGACCTGATTCACGTTTTCTGAGATGATTACCAAAATAGCAACCTAACCAAATGACATTGCGATATTCTTCATCAGATTTTGCATGATAAAAATCGACTTGTATTCGATGAAAAAAATTATACTTTTTGTGATTTTGGGCTTTTGTAGTTTGAGTTATGCTCAGATCACTGTCGATAATTCCTTTACTACCCAAGCACAAGTAGCCACATTAATAGAAGATGTTTTGATTGGGGGCAACTCGAGCTGTGCCTCCATAAGTAATGTCACAAAGCGAACGGGTTTAAACGGTGATCCTGATCACGAGGGTCCCATTACTAATCCTTTAAATGGTATAGGATCATTTAATGCCAATGGCTCTAGCTTTGTCTTTGATGAAGGCATCATTTTGATGTCTGGAGATGCCGCTACAGCACAGGGACCTAACCTACCAGCTACTTTAAGTGGGGGTGGGGCCGATACAGCAACGTGGGATGGAGACGATGATCTCAATACAATAATAGGCTTGAGCGGTGTACCACCAGATGATACATTTAATGCTACCTATGTAACCTTTGACTTTACGTCCAACATAGACTTTATTGACTTTAATTTTATCTTTGCTTCCGAAGAATATGACGGAGGTACCGAATGTGGGTTTAATGATGCCTTTGCTTTTATTCTAACCGATTTGGTTACAGGGACACGCTCCAATTTGGCAATAGTCCCAGGAACTACAGACCCTATATCCACCTTTACTATCAGAGATTTACCTGATCCTGAACCATGTCCTGACGTCAATCCGGCCTTTTTTGATACTTACAATCAAAGTATACCTGCGGTTATGCCAGATCCTATAGCAGACAATGCGTTGATTGCCCTCAATGGTCAAACAGTTCCGCTCACTGCACAATCTGCAGTAGTTCCTGGCCGTACATATAATATCAAATTGGTTGTTGCCGATCAGGGCGATGCCCTTTTTGATATCGCTGTTTTCTTGGAAGCTGGTAGTTTTAATATTGGTGTCGATCTGGGAGATGATCTTACCATTGCAGATGACACCGCTTTATGTGATGGCGACTCGGTGACTTTTGACGCCAGTCCTGGAACAACAAGTACCACCACCTTTGAATGGCAAGTATTTAATACGGTAACCGCTATGTTCGAACCTTTTCCCATCCCAGAGACCAATCCTACCTTAACGGTTGCAGATCCTGGAACATATAAGGTGATTGTGACTTATGATTCGGGATGCGTTGGCGAAGATATAGTTGTGGTAGAAATATTTAATCCACCTGTAGGTACCGATACCACCGATACCGTGTGTAGCAATGTTGCTCTTGCCCACGATTTGACACTAGATGTAAGTTTGCCCGCAACTTTTGAATGGGTGGCCTTGGATAATCCTGATCCACTCGTCACTGGAGAACAGACAGTACCCGTTGCCTCACCAATTATAGATGATGTTGTAGTCAATCTTTCGGGAGTACCACAACTTGTGCGCTATCAAATTCAGGCAACAGGTTCAGGACCAGGGATGTGTCCGGCTGTAGTACCATTCTTTGTAGATGTTACTGTCAATCCGCAACCTACTATAGCTACAAATTTCGATGCCACTGTATGTAGCGATGTAAATTCTGGGATAACCTTGGCTACCGCAACGGGTAGTGTTGCGGCTAGCTCATATAATATTACTGCCATCAACTTTAATGGATTGATCCCTTCAAATGGTAGTCCAGTAATAGGTAATGGATTGCCAGCTACAGAAATAGCAGACGATGCGTATACCAATTGGGGTACCACAGCAGTCGATGTCGTTTATACCATAGTACCAGTGAGTACAGCAGGCTGTGAAGGTTTTCCTGTGGATGTAACGCTCACCGTAGCACCAGAACCGCTTATGGCTACAGGTTTGGACCGTAGCGTATGTAGTGATGAGGCTTCTGGGATTGTTTTGAATGTCATCAATACAGGGATTTTGGCAGCTTCCTATAATATTTTAAATATAGCGACGAGTCTACCATCTTCTGCTGGGGTACCCGTTTTTCCGGCTTTAAATGTTCCCAATACCGAAATCCAAGATGATGCCTGGACCAATACAGGGACAACAGCGGCTACTGTCATATATACTGTTCAAGCTGTAGGACTAAATAATTGTATAGGTGATCCTATTGATATCGTACTCATGGTTGACCCTGAGCCAATAGGAGAGAATAATCTGGACGCCCAGACATGCAGTGGTCAAGATATAGGGCTTAATTATGATGTTGCATCCGGGAGTATTCCTGCTAGCGTCTACAATTTGACCTCTATAAACGTAGATCCTTCTCTAATAGCTAGTCCGGCCAATCAACCAGCTGCCAATGGGGTAGGGGCCAATTATAGTCAAACAGATCAATATATCAATACCTCTGGAGCTACAGCTTCTGTATTTTATACCTATGCTCCGGTGAGCGCCGATAATTGTGTTGGAGATCCCATCACTGTAGAGATAGCGGTTTTATCACAGCCCGTTTTAGCAAGCAATTTGAACACAGCTGTATGTTCTGACGATCCTTCGGGAATACTTTTGGACACAGCTGTAGGGAGTACACCTGCTGCTTCTTATACGATTCTTTCCATTACAAATCCTGCAGGACTGATACAATCTGCAGGAGGAACTACCACCGTAGGAAGCGGATTTCCAGCAAACGAGATCGCAGATGACGCCTATACCAACCCAACTTCTACAGATGCTATAATTACTTTTGAGGTGGCTCCCGTAAGCAGCGATGGCTGTGTAGGGGAGGCGCAAAACATCGATCTTACCGTACTGGCACTACCTACAATTATATCCAATATACAAGAGCTAAATCAATGTGATGATGCTTTGGATGGTAGTGATACTAATGGCTTTGTCACCTTTGATCTAAACCAACGAGCTTCCTATATTTTGGCAGGTCAAACTAATGTCGACCTGACTTATTTTGAAGATGCTGGGCTTAGTATACCGATACCTAATCCTGCTGCTTTTTACAGTAATTCGACCACTATTTTTGTTGCGCTTACGCGAAATGATGTACCACAGGCATGTGCGGCTGTTACTAGTTTTGACATTGTGGTACGACCCAAACCAGTATTGCTGACGCCTCAGGCCAATTTGGTGCAGTGTGACACAGATATAGATGGTTTTTCAACTTTTAACTTAACCGAAGCAGCCTCCTTACTTTCGGCAGATTTTATAAACGAAACCTTTACTTTTTTTGATTCGGGAGGTACATTAATTCCTGACCCTACAGCTTATGTAAACCAAACTGTTACCACAGAGATAATTAGTGTAACCATTACCACTCTTTTTGGGTGTCAGCGCAATGCCACCGTAGAATTAGAAGTTGATACCTCGAGTATACCGCCTGGTTTTTTGTTGACCTATGAGGCTTGTGATACAGACTTTGATCAGGAGACGATTTTTGATTTTAGTAATGCAACTGCGGCTATATTAGCTCTCTTCCCGCCTGGACAACTCCTAGATGTGAGTTATTATCAAAGCGATACAGATGCTCTGGCAGAAACCAGCCCAATTATAGATATTGCTAATTTTCAAAATGACGCCGCGCTTACCGATGATATCACTGGGATTCAGCCTATTTGGGTTAGAGTAGATGGTGATTCGGCCAATGATTGTCAAGGTTTAGGTATTCATATCAACCTGGTAGTTCTAGATAATCCTCCGCTAAACCCCGTTAGTGATCTTGTTGAATGTAGAGATACGCCGGGAACCTTTTCTTACGATCTCACACAAAAAGACGTAGATATTCGTGGGACAGATACCAGTATAAGCGTATTTTATTATGAAACGCTGGCAGACTATAATGCAGTGCCACCAGTTCCAATACCTGATCCTACAAATTATATAACTTCAAGTCTATCACAGACCATTTTCTATAGTACGACAAGTGCTGTAGGTTGTACAACTTTTGATGATGCCTTGAGTTTTGATCTCATTGTCAACCCTAATCCCAATGCCAATGATATCTCAGATTATGTGGAGTGTGGTGATAGTATGGATGGTACAGTTACCCTAGACTTAACCTTAAATGATATGGTGATAGGCGCAGGCAATACTGTGGCAGTGGCCCTAAGTTATCATTTGTCTTTAAGTGGGGCAGAGGCTGGTGACTTATCTATTCCAGATCCTAGTAATCATACAACTACTCCAACTGTACCTCTAACACCCTATATAGAAACTATTTATGCAAGAGTAACCGATATTGCTACTGGCTGTTACCGTATTATAGATTTTGATATCAATGTTTTATTGAGCCCGGCTGTAGTTGATCCGGCCCCCTACGAGATCTGTGACGACGATAACGATGGTTTTGCTGTTTTTATGCTTAGTAGCAAAAATGATGAGATCATCAACGGTGATCCTACCCTTACGATCGAATACTATTTTACAGAGTCTGATGCCCAGAATGCTCCTGTAGGATTAGAACTAGATCAAACCGCTTATACCAATGTAGATCCTTATACGGATTCGGTATGGGCGCGTGTAGAAAATGCTGCTCAGTGTTTTACAGTAGTAGAGGTAGCCCTATTGGTTTATGACAGCCCAGTGCCTAATAGTAATCCTGAGCCCTATGTGCTTTGTGATACCAATGTAGATGGGGTTGAGATTTTTGATCTCACTTCACGTGAAATAGAAATTCTTGGCGGTCTCGACCCTACGGTATTTAGTATTGTCTGGTATAGTGACCCATTGCTCGCTGGCGATCCTAGCGGGATAGAACCCGCTTCTGACATTGCCGATCCGGTCAATTATGTCTCGGTCACCTCGCTGCCCACACCAAGTTTTGATACGGTCTATGCCAGAGTGATTAACACTACTCAAAGTGCGACTACCCGTTGTTTTGAAGTGGTCGAACTAGCCTTAGAGGTACAACCCATACCTACGCCCTCTC
>CAZJWI010000102.1:0-1671 GCA_964549485.1 uncultured Flavobacteriaceae bacterium | reverse complement strand
GTATATCTGCAAGCGCCTCTTTGGCCTTCTTTACAGCTGCATACTTTTTATTGGTGTCATTAAAATATGTAAGGGTAGCTTTTTCGATTTCTTGGTCATAAGTTGCTTCAATACTGGCTAGTGCTTGTTGCTGGGCATCGCTCGTGAGACCTTGTATATTTTTAATCGCTAGTTGTCTTTTACTGTCTGCCGCTGCATAGGCCTTATCCCTTTTATTCGAAGCGGCAACTTCAAATTTTGCAGCCGCTGCTTGATCTTGCACTACCTTGTTAAGCCCGCTATTTTTGGCCAACCAATCTTTGACGAGCCTCGATTCATCCATAAATCTGAAGGTGTAATCTAAGCCCAGAGTAACATTTTTATTAAACTCTCCATTAGAAAAGAGAGAGGCTATGCCATCCTTTGTGCCAGCACTTACATTAAGTTTGAGCAAGTTACTTGTACTATTGAGATAAACAGATAAATTCAACACATTTTTATCGGTAGAAAGTGAAGCATACTGTCCTAAATTACTCTCAGACCCACCACCAGCTACCTTGGCAAATTCACGATTAATCAACGTCCGATTAAGCGCCTTAGATTGCTCATCGCTAAGGGTATTTTGTGCCTGAGCACCTATTAAAAAGAATATACCGAAGGCTAGAAAAGCATATTTCATAAAAGAATCTAATTACTTGATGATATGATAAATGTAGTAAAATCTGATCGCTAGGGTATACCCAGTAGTGGGGATATTTAAATAAAGGATTCACCTCTTTCTATGATTGGAGGCCCCCCATTCCCAACACCAGCCCCAGCCAAACTATCTAGCGCCCAGACTAACACTTGCCTACAACCGTGAGAGTCTGTATCTTGAACACTTTAACACTTCAACACTTTAACACCCGAAGCACTTTTAACTGATACATCATTTATTCTAATATCAAATCAATGTCGCTTTCGCCAAAAAAGAAGTATTACCTCAAGCGTCTTGTCCCATTCGGGATCATATGGCTACTGTTTGGGATGCTATTTTTATGGATAGAGTATGCCGCCATGGGCAATCAAGCCAATACGCCAGACTCTGCCATTGCGTTGAGTAGTGAAGTATTAACTTTTGCGCTCATTGGAATCACCATCATAGGCCTTTTGGTGGGCTGCATAGAGATCTTTTTGCTAGATCGGCTTTTTGAGAATACCCCATTAGGGATAAAACTCATTTCCAAATTTCTAATCTATGGCTTGTTTTTTTCGGTGGTCATCTTGATCACTTTTCCGTTGGCGGCAAGCATAGAACTCAATACCTCCTTTTTTGCCGCCCTAGTGTGGGATAAGTATCTGGTGTTCTTTTTTAGTATCACGCATTTGAGCGCAGTAGTACAATTGTCTTTTTCTTTATTGGCCTCTTTGTTTTATTCGGAAATTAGTCAGCATATGGGACAACATGTACTGCTCAGTTTTTTTACAGGCAGATATCACAAACCCGTTGTCGAAGAGCGTATTTTTATGTTTGTAGATATGAAAGACTCAACCACCATTGCCGAAAAACTAGGTCATACATCCTATTTTGAACTCTTGCGATCCTATTATGCCGAATTTTCTGAAGCCATTATAAAAAATCAAGGCCTCGTCTATCAGTATGTAGGCGACGAGATTGTTATTACCTGGGAGTTGGATCAAGGTCTTAAAGAC
>CAZJWI010000101.1:0-20391 GCA_964549485.1 uncultured Flavobacteriaceae bacterium | reverse complement strand
CTTTATAGCCATTTTGATCCAAATCTGCCCAAATTACGGCCTGGACATTACCTAAATTTTTAAAGCTAGGAGCGTAGGTAGAGGTCACATCTGTAAAGGTGGCCTGCCCCGAGTTCTTATATAGGTACTGCGTTGCCGATTGTGCAAAACGATGCGGTACTACATTGGCCGTAAAATTAAGGTCGATATGATTGTCATTATCAATATCGACAGCGGTTACACTGGAAGCATTTAGGGAAAGGGATTTGAAAGCGTTCTCTTGTTTAACAAAAGACCTATCTTTTTGTAAATAGAGCCTTGGTCTTAGCGCAGGGCCTTGTCTAAACTCATTTCCGCCGCTTACAATAACGATGTCCAGGCTACCATTACCATCGGCATCAAAAATAGCAGCATCGGTATCTTCGGCAATAGCATCCAGTTGGGCCTCGGGTAACGTGATTTCTTGATATGCCCCATCGTTATATAAATAGATGCTCGAGGCCTGGCCTTTGGCTCCCAGTGTTAAGATATCATCATACCCATCATTATTGATATCGGCAGTGACAAGTGTCTTCCCAAGGTTTGTGCTGGCATAAGGATTTAAAGGTTCTCTGTCAAATTCTATCGTAGTCTGATCCTTATGTCTAAAATCTATAAGCGGTTGGCTTTTTGAAAGGATATCAGTGGTAAGGGCAACTTCTTTTTGCTTATTATATGGCGTGGCATTCTCTTCGTATAAAACTATTTGTGTATCGCCTTCAATAGCGGTTAGGACTTGTTTTTTTTGTGATGGCCATCGCACCACGACACTATCAATACGCTTGTGTGGTCCGAGTCCTGTGACTATTTCTGGAGGTGTTGCAGAGAGGTAGCCTCTGGTGATATAATTCTCAAAGTATTGGGTGGCGCTGGGGGTGTAGATAGTGACTTGGGCTCCTATACCTTGGGTATTTGGTGCTTGGCCTTTAAATCCAATTTGAATATAGTGATTGGCCTGTGGTTCTTTCTCGCTGTGATTTTCTAAAATACTTGCAGGTTCATTTACATTGTTGACCACTATATCCAGGTCGCCATCATCGTCCAGATCGGCATAGGAGGCACCGTTACTAAAACTAGGTGTTGATGTAGCCCAAGTATTAGAAGTATTGGTAAAAGTGGCATCTCCATTATTTTCGAAGAAATAGTTTGCCACTTTCTTTTCTGGCAGTTTGTCAATGAGGGCGAGATCCTGAGTAGTCATACCCTGACCCAATTTGGATTGGATATGATCGTTAGAAATATAGTTGACAAAGTCCATGTCATTTGTCGCGCCCTGAATGCCGTTTGAGATAAAAATGTCCTTGTCTTGATCATTGTCAAAATCGGCTACGAGAGGTGCCCAGGACCATTCGGTGGCCGCTATTCCAGCTTGAAAAGCAACTTCAGAAAACTTGCCATTTCCACGGTTGAGTTGCAAGGTGTTTTGCATATACTGTGGGCGATATCCATTTCTAAGCTGATTTTGATATATGGGATAGGCAAACTCTGCTCCTGCAGATTTTAGAGTCATTAAGTCTTCGGGTAACATATCTAGGGTAAGAATGTCTGCCAGGCCATCGTTATTTATATCGGCTATGTCTGTACCCATAGTGTAGTGTGAAGTATGACCTAATAGGCCAGCGCTTACGTTTTGTTCTTTAAAGCTGCCATCCTTTTGATTGAGATAGAGATAATCGTTTTCAAAAAAGTCATTACCAATATAAATATCTGGGTAACCATCTTTGTTGAGGTCGCCAATAGATAAACCTAAACCATAGCCAATTTTGCTGCTTAAGATTCCTGCCGAGATAGTGACATCGGTAAATTGTAGTGAATCATTTCTATAGAGTTTGTCGCCTGCGACAGCGTCGATGCGTTTGCGTGTACTACCTTTTCCGTAATTGCCATTTGGGTAAAGCGAATGGTTTAATACATAGACATCCAGGTCGCCGTCGAGATCATAGTCAAAAAATGCAGCCTGGGTACTAAATCCACTAAAATCTAGTCCAAAATCGGCTGCTGCTTCTTTAAAATAAACCTTACCATCTCGTGCGCCTTGATTGATGTAGAAGAGGTTATGGCCTTTAAGGTCGAGATGTTGGGCCACTTTGCTTATATAGATATCCATTAGACCATCAGCGTTGATGTCTACGGTAGTGACACCCGTCGTCCAGCCTTGGGAGTTATTGATACCACTTGTGGCGGTTTGGTTTTCAAATTTGAGATTGCCTTGACCAATATATAGATGGTCTGGTCCTTGGTTTGCGGTAAAGTAAATGTCTTTTATACCATCGTTATTAAAGTCGGCGATGGCGGTGCCGGCACCGTTATAGAAGTAGAGATAATTGAGAATATTGAGCTGAGTACTGTCTTTAACCCGGTTTTCAAAAGTAATACCACTATCAGGTTTAAGTGAAAACATTCTTGGAGTGTCATCTTTATCCAAACAGCTCAAAAATAAGCCGCAGCCAAGCAAAGTATATAGAAATTTTAGACGCACTTGTTTAGGTATTGTGGGGCTATAAACTTAAAAAAGAGGGCTATAAAATAACCCTCTTTTTAAAGCTAAATTCAAAATTTAAAACTAGTATCCAGGATTCTGAGTCAAATTAGGGTTTAAGATAATTTGACTAGCTGGAATAGGAAATAAATTTTTATCATTATTACCAACAGCAGATGGGTCTTTAAAGTCCCAATCTCTGGTGTACTGACCAAAACGAATAAGGTCATTTCTTCTCCAGAATTCTTCGTATAGTTCTCTTCCTCTTTCGTCGATAAGATCTTGAGCAGTAAGAGATCCTAATGGAGCAGCTCCACGTAATACACGCAGATCGTTAACCATAGTTAAGGCGTCACCACCAGCTGCACCTCTAAAGATAGCTTCTGCTTTCATAAGGTAAGCATCTGCATATCTAAAGAATACTTCATGGTTAGTAAATCCACCAAAACGAGGATTGTACTTAATTACACGGATACCTGTGGTCTCATCATTATTAATTAAACTAAGGTTACCGTCTCCATCTGTAAATTCTCTTTTAAAAGTAAGAGGGTTTCCACCACGATCAGTAAGTGGTGTACCGTCATAATCGTATTGTTGTCCAATTAAGAAACCGTTACCTACGTTAGATCCATCGGCAAAACCATCATCGTTAACATCAGATCCACCAGGAACTGCCTCAAGTGGAAGTCCTTCTGTAGGAACAAATCCACGACGCTCTTCCTGACCATTACCTAATTCGTTGTTGTTAGGATCACCCTCAAACAAGTCATAGAATTCTGCCAAAGTGGCAAATCCATTCCAACCTCCTCCAGCAATTTCTGGAGAGTTGTTGTAGTGTAGTCCATTCCAGATACGGTTACCAACTCCAGTTGGGATCCACCAGATAGTCTCGCTATCAGCACCTTCTCTAAAGATATCGAAGTAGCCAGCTTGCAAAGAGTATCCCTCTGCAGTGATAGCATCTACAAGAGATACAACACGGTTCATATCTGCAACATCTACCGAGTTACCTAAGTAGATATGCTTGTTAAGTAATACTTTGGCCAGTAATAAACGCGCCGCTGCTTTACTTGCTCTATCGCTACCTCCTGTTACCGCTGGTAGATCTGCAATAGCAGCTTCCAAATCGGCAACAATCGCGTTTACTGCTTCTTCGCCTCTAATAACGATTGGATCTACAAGTAGTGACTCTTCAGGATCACGAACTGGAATTTGTCCAAAATTGTCCAAAATTACCCAATACCCTAAAGCTCTTAGAAAGTGAGCATCAGCACGTACGGCAGCCGAGGTTTGTGTTAAATCAGATAATACCTGAGTTGCAGCAAACTGTGTTTGGTTCCACTGGTTCCAAGTATTAGTAATAAAGGCGTGATCATTTTGCCAGTTGTGCTGGTGTAACTGTCTCCAGATACCATTATCACCCCAGTCAGATCCACGAGTAGGAATTAAGAATTCATCGGTCGTCACTTCGCTTATCGCAAATAAGTTGGCTTGATCTCCAATACGGCCGTTAAGACCTCCATAGATACCGTTTACAAAATTCTCAGGATCATTTACCCCTGAAAAATCTGGATCATCAATCGAGTTGTCTGGCTCGACCTCGAGGTCGGTACAGGAAACGATCGCTCCGAGAGCAAATACGCCCAAGAAGAGTCGTACTGTTTTAAAATTGTTACGTTTCATAGTTTTCTTTTTTTATTAAAATGTTGCATTTACCCCTAAGGTAAAAGTTCTTGCACGTGGGAAGGCTGCATAATCAATTCCAGCTGTTGGAATGTTAGAAGCATTAACAGAACCTGTGTTTACAGAAATTTCAGGATCTAAACCGCTGTAATCTGTAATCAAGAATAAGTTCTGCCCAGTTAATGATAGACGAAGGCTATTAAATAGACCATCACCGCTTACAGGCCAGTTATAGCTAATAGATGCGTTTTGCATACGTATAAAATCTCCTTTTTCTAAGAATCTGGTAGATACGGCTGTAGTTGCAGCTCCATTCTCACCACTATTAATAGCAGCTTCGGTTACGTTCTTACCAATGGTAATACCACCAGCTGTAAAGAAGGCGTTGTCTGTACCATTGTAAACATACTGACCAAACTGTCCATTAAAGAAAGTGTTGATGCTAAAGCGCTTGTATCTGAAGTTTAAACTCAAACCACTTGTAATGGTAGGTAAGGCACTTTTGTCTACAAACTTTCTATCGCTACTTGGATCACCTACACCGTCACCATTAATGTCTTCATAGGTTGGGAAGCCATTGGCATCAAATCCTGTGAATACGGCCATGTAGTAAGAGAATAATGGTTGTCCTGCACTTAATCTTTGTGCAAAGGCTCCTGTTAAACCATTACCATTAATTGGACCTGCATCGATGTCAAAAATTAGATCTTCAACTACGTTGTCATTATAAGCAATGTTGAAGGCTACATTAAACCCTACATCCTCTGTATCTACAAAGTCGTAGTTTAATCCTAATTCAACCCCAGAGTTAATGACTACACCATCTTCAAGGTTTGCAAAAATGGTAGGAATAGCTGCTTGAGGTGCTGCCAGGTTTCTTCTCAATAAAAGATCACTGGTCTCTTTTCTATAGAAGTTTAAACTACCGTTAAGACGATCATTATTAAATCCAAAATCGATACCCGCACTCAAATCAAGTGTAGACTCCCATTTCAAATCTGGGTTGTCATTACCTGCAAGTGTGGTAGCAACTAAATTATCTATCAAGGTACCGTCTCCGTCAAATCCTAAACCAGCGTATACTTCACGTCGTGAGAACTGATTAAAGTCCAATCCATCTTGGTTACCCACAAGACCAGCTCCTAAACGAAGTTTTAAGGTAGAGAAAGCGTCTCCAACAAAGTCTTCTTCATGCATTTTCCATGCAAATGCTCCTGAAGGGAAGTTACCATAACGGTTGTTAGGTCCAAACTTAGAAGAACCATCACGACGATAAGTAGCTGTAAATAAATACTTATCGGCAATTGAGTAATTGGCACGTACAAAGAATGATTGCAGTTCGTCAAAGTTGTCAAAATTACCGGCTACAAAAGCTGAGGTTTTTCTTTGGAAATTATTTGCAATTCCTTCGCTTGAGAAAATAGACTCATCATTGTTAGGGTTAAATCGAATCACAGCAGTATCATTAACATCATAACCAAATGCCACGAAATCTCCGTTAATTGCATTGGCCACGTTGTCATACTGATCTCTCATATTACCAATAAGGTTGTCGAGGTTATTTCCAGTAAATCCTCTACCTGTAGCAAAGATTCCATTACGATCAAATTTCTGATACGAGTAACCTCCTAATAATTCTAAACTAGAATTATCAAAGTCTTTACTATATGTTAAAGTAGCTTCAAGCAGTGAGTTTGTGTTATCTAAAGTGTTGTACGTTCCCTCACCAATGTTAGAAACATTGTTAATTCCTGCTACACCTGGAGCAAAAACCGAAATTGTTTCTGCATCACTGTAGTCAATACCTCCAGTTACTTTTGCACTCAATTCTGGTAGAATTTTATAAGTAGCAGATAAATTTGCTAAATATCTGTTGGTGCGAGACTCTGCAGTGTAGTATCTCAATAAGTTTACTGGGTTAAGCAGGTTACTTCCTGGATCAAAATCTGGATCTAAAGGCCAGGTTGGGTTGGCTGTAATAGAAGCTCCAATTAAATCTCCAGTAGATCCAACAGATCCACTAAATAGGGCTTGCTCATCGTTTACACGAGAAATTGTTCCTTGCAAATCTAATGTCAACTTATCATTAAATAGACGTTGTTGGGCGTTAAGACGGCCTGTGATTCTTTCTTGACCTGTATTTTCGATGACACCATTTTGATTGGCATAACCAAATGAAGCTCTTAAGTTACCACCAGTATAACTTTTGGCATAACTCAAATCTGTTCTTCTAGAAAAAGCATTACGTGTGTAGGCATCTTGAAAATCATTGTCTGCTCCAAAATTTAAGGCTACAGGATCATTTCCAAATTCTTCTAAAGCGGCAAGATATTGTTGTGCATTTAAAAGGTTGTACTCACTTGCAGGATTAGCACTACTTACAGAAGTGTTAAGTTGCCATGTTCCTTGAGAATTACCACGACCACTCTTGGTCTGAATAATTACCACCCCGTTTGCACCACGAGAACCATAAATAGCTGTTGCCGATGCATCCTTCAAAATACTGATACTTTCAATATCTTCTGGGTTTAAGAAACTCAATGGATTTCTTTGGGCACTCCCAAATCCTCCTGCACCACCAGCTGGAGCTCCACCTCCACCTAAAGGCACACCATCCACAACAAATAATGGATCGTTACCAGAACGAATAGAATTAGCACCACGGATTCTAATAGCGATTCCTGCTCCAGGCTCACCCGAAGATTCTGAAATCTGAACCCCTGCCGTTTTACCTTGAATCAATTGTTCTGGAGATGTGATAACCCCTTGATTAAAGTCTTCGGCGGTAACCGCTGCTACGGCACCAGTTGCATCTTTGATACGGGTCTGACCATATCCAATAAGTACAACTTCTTCAAGTGCGTTATCAGAAGCTAATGTTACATTAATAGTAGATCTTCCATCAACTGGAACTTCTTGTGTAGCATATCCTACATAACTAAATACGAGTACAGCATCACTCGCGACATTATTTAAGGTATAATTACCATCAAAATCGGTGGTAGCACCGTTAGAAGTACCTTTGACTACTACGTTTGCTCCTGGTAGAGGTCCACTTTCTTCCATCACCGTACCCGATACGGTTTGGGCATAAGAAGTCCCCATAAAGAGTATCGCGGCAAACAGCAGCATACTTTTAAGTAATACTTTCTTCATAAGATTTTTGTTTAAAATTAGTTTGCTTAGTTAAATATTTAGCGCCTACGCACTATTATAAGGGTTAAATTTATGTAAAAATTACGTTAAAGGAACAACAGATGTACGTTAAATCTACGAAAACGATTTCGTGTTTAAAAGTCATTTAAACTATTAATTTCGAATTTTGACATTCCTTTTCCTGATGATTGCATAATTTTTTAATGGTTAAATTTTCAAATTCCTAGTCCATAATTGTAAATTTTTCTCTTTTACCTTAATATAAGGACAAGCTTTATACCTTTGTGTAAAAATGCGAGACTTATGAAACAAATGAAGTATCTCCCCGCTTATCTATTGCTATTACTGCTAGTGTTGGGTTGCCAGAAGGATATCGAGAAGGAATCTTCGAGCGATACGTCTACCGCTTTCGCGAAAGCGGATAGCGCTTACACCTATACTCGTGCTGCTGCTGATCAGGCGGTTATATATGAGGTAAACATTAGACAGTATTCACCTGAAGGGACGCTTGCTGCTTTTACAGAGGATATTCCAAAACTTAAACAATTGGGCGTAAAAATCTTATGGGTTATGCCTGTATTTCCAATTTCACAGACCAAACGTAAAGGGAAATTGGGTAGTTATTACGCCGTTTCAGACTTTAGAGCGATTAATCCTGAGTTTGGTACTCAAAAGGATATGGATCAACTCATTGATACAGCTCATGATAACGACATCGCAGTAATTTTAGATTGGGTTCCAAATCACACGGGTTGGGATCATACCTGGATCAAAACGCATCCTGACTGGTATACCCAAAATGAACAAGGAGAAATCATTGACCCGTCAGATCCTGAAACGGGCGTATCGTATGGCTGGGCCGATGTTGCCGATCTCAACTACGACAGTCGCGAGATGCAGGATCAAATGATCGCAGATCTGACCTACTGGGTCAAGGAGAGAGGAGTAGATGGATTTAGGATGGATGTAGCGCACAAAGTGCCACCGGCCTTTTTTAAACGTGCGCACGATTCTATCTCTCAGTACAGATCTGTATTTATGCTAGCCGAGGCCGAACAACCCGATCTCTTTGATCACGGTTTTGATATGCATTATACTTGGGAGATGCATCACTTGCTCAATGATGTTGCTAAAGGAGCCGCAAAAGCAGTGGCCATCCAGGACAAAATTAAGGCTTATGCGCAACGTCAAAAAGCCTCAGACATCAATATGTACTTTATTACCAATCACGACGAGAATTCTTGGGCAGGAACACTTCAGGAGCGTATGCCTGAGAAAAAAGATATATTCACGGCGCTCATTTATACATTACCAGGGATGCCACTTATCTATAGTGGTCAGGAGTACGATTTAAATCACAGACTTGCTTTTTTTGAAAAAGATACCATCCCTAAAAAAAGTGGAGCCTACTTTGACTTATTAGAAAAACTAGGGTCATTAAAAAACACCGAGCTGGCACTTCACGGCGGGCATAGGCCGGCTGGTATCAAATTTATAGCAACGGCTAGTGATGATGTATTACACTTTAAACGCAATAAAAACGGAGAGGCCATTCATTTTATCGGTAATTTTTCAGACCAGAGCGCGAGTACAAGTCTTCCAGAATCTGGATCTTTTATAGACCTATTGACAAATACGCCATTAGATATGGACGATAAAACTCTTAGTCTTGGTCCTTGGGATTTTGTGATGCTCAAAGCCAAATAGCATGGTAAAGGATGTCCTTATTATAGGAGGTGGTGCCGCAGGATTTTTTACAGCTATTAATTTGGCCCAGCAGCGTCCGGATCTTTCTATTGCGATTATAGAGCGAGGTAAAGATGTACTGACCAAGGTCAGAATTTCTGGAGGGGGAAGATGTAATGTGACCCATGCTCAATTTATACCTCAAGAATTAACGACCAATTACCCTAGAGGCGAAAAAGAACTACTAGGGCCCTTTCATCAATTTATGACGGGTGATACCCTGGGTTGGTTTGAGCAAAGAGGTGTCGCATTAAAAACAGAAGAAGACGGGAGAATGTTTCCAGTTTCCGATAATTCTCAAACTATAATTGACTGTTTTCTCTCTGAGACAGACAGATCAGGTATTGAAATTTTTACTCAGCATGCCCTACAATCTTTTGCTTATGATGATCAGTCTGGTTTGTGGGAGGTAGCAACTTCTAAAAAAGATATGCAGTGCCGTTATCTGGTCATTACTACAGGTAGCAATCCTAAAATCTGGAAGCTCTTAGAGGGTTTGGGTCATCATATCTCGCCAGCAGTTCCCTCTTTGTTTACATTTAATATAAAAGATCCTCGTATTGAAGGTTTGATGGGGCTGTCTACAGAAGTCTCGGTAAGCGTTTTAAATACCGATCTGGTTTCTGAAGGTCCCGTTTTAATCACTCATTGGGGGCTTAGTGGTCCAGCCATATTAAAATTGTCGGCCTGGGGGGCACGACAATTGGCCAAAACTCAATATCAATTTGAAATAGAGGTCAATTGGCTATTATATCAAAATGAGCAAGAGACCATCACCCAAATTAAATCCTTAAAGCAATCCTATGCCAGGCAATCGCCTTATTCTTACGCACATTTTGATTTGCCCAAGCGATTGTGGCATGCTTTACTCACTTCGGCAGAGATACCTCAGACCTTAAAATGGGCCGATATGAATAAACATCAAATGCAACAACTCGCTATGGAGATGACGGCTTCACGTTTTCGCGTAAGCGGTAAAAGTACCTTTAAAGAAGAATTTGTCACCGCTGGTGGGGTCGATCTTAAACAGATCAATTTTAAATCATTTAAAAGTAAAATACTTCCAGCGCTTTATATGGCCGGGGAGGTGTTAAATATAGATGCTATCACTGGAGGATTTAATTTTCAAAATGCCTGGACTGGCGGATATATTATCGCTCAGGACATTGCTCAAACTATGCAGCAATGAATCGGTATATCGCCTTTTTAAGAGGCATTAACGTAGGAGGCCACAATCGCATAAAAATGGCCGATCTCAAAAACCTACTGGCAGCAGCAAGTTTGACCAATATTCACACTTATATTCAAAGCGGGAATATTGTTTTTGAAAGTCCTAGTAATGATAGCGAGCCATTGCGGCAGTTAATTGCTGAGGCTATCAAAAAAGCCTATGGTTATAAGGTGGCTGTAATTGTACTTAGCCATCACAAATTTACCACCGTTTTACAAGCTACACCATTTGACCCTCCCAGACTTGAGCAGTCTGTATTTACTCTAATTGACCCGCCACTATCCAAGGTGCAACTCACCCAATTGCAAGAACTCAGTTTTGAAGGTGAGTGGTTTTATCTAACAAATAATTGTCTGTATTTATATTCGGAAATGGGGTATCATAAAGTCAAGTTCAATACCAATTTTATTGAAAAAAAGACGGGGCTAAGTGCTACTACACGCAATTATAAAACCATGCGTGCCATCGAGCAATTACTGAGTAGATTGGATTAATTAAGACGCCAGATTTCAAAGTTCAGAACAGCGGCAAAAGCGACCCATAGCGCATAGGGAATGAGTAAGTAAGCCGCGGTTTTATTGACCACCTTAAACCACTTTATGGTAAGTAATATCATAATAAAGAGGGCACAAATATTAAGTAATGCCCATAAGGGTTGTTGCAGGCCAAAAAACAAAACACTCCAAGCTGCATTGAGTAACAACTGAAACCCGAAATGATATAAAGCCGTTTGTACCCATTTGTGATAGAAGCCCTTGTGCCAAACGATACCCGCAGCTATACCCATCAATATAAAAAGCAGTGTCCAGACCGGACCAAATAGCCAATTAGGCGGATTAAATCCGGGTTTGTTCAGGCTGGGGTACCAGGTATCGATCCCAATAGCTGTAGCATAGGCCCCTATGGCAGCTACCAGGAGACAGCCAGCTATAGATAGACTTATTTTAAGTAGCAATTGTGAGCGTTTGGTGCTTGTCATAGCAAAGGTTGACTTGTTTTGACCTGAGCAAGTTAGCAAAAAGATGACAACCTTTAGGAACATCCTTTTCGAAAAAGTATCTTTGCTCTTAAGTACTTAAGATCTATGACCGAAAATGATTTTCGCTATTCAGCCATAGCCCCATTACCCGCAATGGGAGCGGTAACCTGGAAATCTCCTAGTAATATTGCCCTGGTTAAGTACTGGGGTAAATACGGCAATCAGATGCCTGCCAATCCCAGTTTGAGTTTTACCCTTAGTCATTGTCATACCCAGACAAGCTTGAGGTATACCAAAAACACCTCTGAGGTCAAACAAATCGAATTCGATATTTTCCTGGACGGTGTAGCGGTTCCAGATTTTAAGCCTAAGATCGCTCAATTTTTTGAACGCATTTTGCCCTATTGTTCTTATGTAGCTCACTATGCGTATACAATCGAAACGACAAATTCATTTCCTCACAGCTCGGGAATTGCGAGCTCTGCTTCTGGCATGAGCGCTTTGGCGCTTTGTATTTTATCGATAGAGCGAGAAATGCATCCAGAGATGTCTGATGATTACTTTAACAATAAGGCTTCTTTTTTGGCTCGGTTGGGCTCTGGTAGCGCATGTAGAAGTATTTTAGGGCCTCTTGTGGTTTGGGGGCAGCACTCGGATATTCCTAACAGCGATCAATTGTTGGGGAGTGTATATCCTTTTGAGGTTGATCAGATTTTTACCAACTTTCAAGACACTATATTGCTGGTTGATAAAGGAGAGAAGCAAGTAAGTAGTACGGTTGGTCATGGGCTAATGAATGGGCACGCTTTCGCGAAAGCGCGTTTTAAGCAAGCTCCAAAAAATATAAGCAGTCTAAAGACGATATTACAAACAGGGGATCTGGACGGGTTTATCGCCTTGGTAGAAAGTGAAGCCTTAACCCTACATGCGATGATGATGAGCAGTCATCCTTATTTTATCTTGATGAAACCTAATACCCTCGAAATCATTAATGCGATATGGGCTTTTAGAAAAGAGACAGGTATAAAATTGTGCTTTACACTTGACGCAGGGGCTAATGTTCACCTTCTTTATCCAAAAGATGTAGCCGAAAGCGTCATGAGATTTGTCTCAGATACTCTGGCAGCTTATTGTAAAAATGGTGAGTATATCACAGACCAAGTGGGTCAAGGGGCTGTAAAGTTGGCCTAGTGTAAGTAGCGGTAAAGCAATTTTACCCTATTTTGGAAGGATTTTAGTTAATAAGTCCCTAAATTAGGACGTTGACCGTAAGAATTTACTGAAAATACCCTAATTTTGCCTTTATGAAAGGACCGCTCTTTTATTCTAAGATTTTATTGTTCGGTGAGTATGGAATTATTAAAGATTCCAAAGGCCTCGCCATACCCTATAATTTTTACAATGGTGCTTTAAAGATTGATGAAGCTCCTTCTCAACAGGCGCAGCAATCTAATGAGAATTTAAAGCGCTTTGCTACCTATCTTCAAGAACTCCCCGAAGACCTAGTTCGTTTTGATATCGAGGCTCTAAAGGCTGATGTTGATAAGGGGATGTATTTTGATTCTAGTATTCCTCAAGGTTATGGGGTAGGCAGTAGCGGTGCCTTAGTGGCTGCCATTTACGATAAGTACGCCAAAGACAAGATTACCGTTTTGGAAAATTTGACACGAGAAAAACTCTTGACCCTTAAAGGTATTTTTGGGGCGATGGAATCTTTTTTTCACGGGAAATCTTCTGGTCTTGACCCTTTAAATAGTTATTTGAGCTTACCCATCCTTATTAATAGTCAAGACAATATTGAGCCTGCTGGTATTCCTTCTCAGACAGAAACTGGTAAAGGTGCTGTATTCTTATTGGATTCGGGTATGACAGGAGAGACTGCTCCAATGGTCAATATTTTTATGGAGAGCATGAAGCAAGAAGGATTTCGGACCATGCTCAAAAATCAGTTTGTCAAGCATACCGATGCCTGTGTTGAAGATTTTCTCAAAGGTGATGTCAAATCGCTTTTTAGTAATGTAAAGCAACTTTCTAAAGTGGTGCTTAAGAATTTTCAACCTATGATTCCGGCCCAATTTCACGCGCTTTGGCAAAAAGGCATCGAATCCAATGACTATTACCTCAAACTTTGTGGTTCTGGTGGCGGCGGATATATGCTAGGTTTTACTCAAGACATCGATAAAGCGAGAAAGGCTTTACAAGGGCATCAGTTAGAAGTGGTCTATACCTTCTAGAGATGTCAGGTACACTTTAAAAGTGGCAAGGTATGCTTACGCGAAAAAACAAACGCCTACTTCTTAAATTTTTTAGTTTGTTTTCGGTGGTGCGTGGGTACAATATTCTAGTTATTGTCATTGCTCAGTATTTGACGGCCATATTTATTTTGGCCCCCGAAAAGTCAACCCGACAAGTGGTGTTGGATCCCAACCTATTAATGCTCGTTCTGGCCTCGGCTGCTGCGATTGCAGGAGGGTATATCATCAACAATTTTTACGATTCAGAAAAAGATTTGATCAACAGACCCAGAAAGGTGATGTTAGACCGATTGGTCAGTCAAAACACCAAATTGTCTTTTTATTTTGTACTCAATTTTTCATCGGTGATTATGGCGAGCTATGTCTCCTTTAGAGCCGTTGTGTTTTTTGCCATCTACATTTTTGGAATTTGGTTATACTCTCATAAGTTAAAGCGCATCACTTTTGTAGGTAATTTGGTGGCGGCCTTGTTAGCGCTTACCCCCTTCTTTGCGATTTTTGTGTATTACCGAAATCTGGATACTGTTATTTTTATACACGCCTCTTTTCTGTTTTTGGTTGTGGCCATGAGAGAATTGGTCAAAGATCTCGAGAATATCAAGGGTGATTTGGTTCAAAATTACAAGACCATTCCGGTGGTCTATGGGGTCAAAATGTCTAAGATTATGTTGTCCTCATTGGCAGCTCTTACTCTTGTTCCGCTTCTGCTATTGGTAAGTAGTTATAATCTGGGTAAAATGTATTTTTACTTTTATGGAAGTATGCTATTACTCATTTTGTTTTTGATTATTTTGTGGCAGTCGCGTCAAAAGTGGCACTATCTCTTACTCCATGTGCTACTCAAAACAATTATTGTCGCTGGGGTGATTAGCATAGTATTAATTGATCCAACTGTATTTTTGCGTCGGATTGTCAATCTTTAACAGCCTACCGCTTTTGGGTGTATGTTCGAGTTCGTATTTTAGAAAGTAAATTACATCCTATGAAGCGTCCTTCTCATATTTTGAATGTGGCTATGGCTCAGATAGCCCCAGTTTGGCTCGATAAACAAAGAACATTGGCCAAGATCATAAATGCGGTTGAACAAGCTGCCAAGCAAGGGGCAGAACTTATCGTCTTTGGCGAAGGTTTGGTACCTGGCTATCCTTACTGGCTTTCTCTTACCAATGGTGCCGCCTGGGATTCAAAAGTGGTCAAAGAAATTCACGCGCATTATGCACGTAATGCTGTGGTGATCCAAGCGGGTGATTTAAATATGCTGTGTTCGCTTTCGCGAAAGCATAAAATTGCCATTTATCTAGGTATTATAGAACGCCCTTTAGATCGGGGTGGTCATAGTTTGTACGCTTCTTTGGTTTATATCGATAGCGAAGGTGAAATACAATCTGTACATAGAAAATTACAACCCACCTATGACGAGCGACTCACCTGGTCTCCGGGAGATGGGCACGGCCTGCGCACTCACGGGCTAAAAGACTTTACTTTGGGAGGTTTAAATTGCTGGGAAAACTGGATGCCACTTCCCAGAGCTGCACTTTATGCGCAAGGCGAAAATGTTCATATAGCGGTGTGGCCAGGAAGCGATTACAATACCAAAGATATCACCAGATTTATCGCAAGAGAAGGGCGCAGTTACGTTATATCGGTGTCGAGTAAAATGCGTCGGGAGGATTTTCCAGCAGATACACCACACCTGGATGCCATTTTGGAACAGGCTCCAGAAATTTTATCCAACGGTGGGTCCTGTATTGCAGGTCCTGACGGTGAGTTTATCCTTCCACCAGATACCACCACCGAAGGAAATATTTATGCCCAGCTTGATTTTAATAGGATCTATGAAGAACGTCAGAATTTTGATGCGGTTGGGCATTACTCTAGACCAGATGTAACTAGATTGCAGGTTGACCGTACAAGACAGTCTACAGTCACTTTTAAGGAGCGACAAACCAAGCAGTAAGACTAAGGTATTCCCGCCCTGCATTACGGGCATTAAATACTAGAGAGATAAGTATTTTGTAGGTCATTGATTAAGATTACCTTTGTGGCCAAATAAGAAATTATGAGTCAAGGAGGAGCACGTAGAGGAAAAAGTAAAGATTCGTCTCAATATTCAAAAGCTACGTCGTCTAAAAATAAGCGGTCACAGGGTAGTAATCCAAAGTCGCAACCCAAAAAAGACAACAGCAAAAGAACAAAAGACGACGACAGCATCCGTCTCAATAAATACATCGCCAACTCTGGGATGTGTTCGCGACGTGAGGCCGATATGTACATATCTATTGGTAATGTAACGGTAAACGGAAAGGTGGTTAACGAAATGGGCTATAGGGTCAAACTTACCGATGATGTGCGTTTTGACGGGCGTCGTATTCAACCCGAACCTAAAACTTATATTCTTTTAAATAAGCCCAAAGGTTTTGCTACAACGGTAAGTACCGACAAAGGCAATACCGTGATGGACTTGATTGCTAAGGCGACCAAGGCTCGTGTTAAACCAATAGGAAGACTAGGGCGCAACTCGACGGGTCTTATCTTATTTACCAATGACGATACTATTGTCAAAAAATTTACACACTCCAAAAACGGGGTGACCAAATTGTACCATATTGAGCTCACCAAAAATCTCAAAATGGCCGATATGGATCGCATTAAAGAAGGTATTACAGTAGAAGGTAAGAAAGTTGAGGTAGTCGATATCAGCTATGTAGAGGGTTCCCCTAAAAAGGAGATTGGGCTCAAGCTAAAGCACCGCGGAAATAGCGTGATTAGAACCATATTTGAACACCTAAATTATGAGGTGGTTAGAATTGACTGTGTAGGAATTGCAGGTCTTACCAAAAAGGATTTGCCAAGAGGAAATTACAGACACCTCAGCCAGCAGGAAGTCTCCAATTTAAAAATGTTGTAACTATAACCATCTCGCGTAGTAAGCTATTAGTCAAAGCCTATGAAGTATCGTTTAACCATAGTCGTTCCTGTATATAATGAAGAAGATAATTTACTACGGGTAGAGGAGGCTTTTCTTTCTTATTTTAAACAGGCAAAAGCTTCTAGTAAAGTGCTTTTTGTCAATGACGGGTCTAAAGATAGCAGTCAACAATTAATCGAAGCGATTTGCGAGCGAAATACGGCTTTTGAATTTATTGATTTTAAAGAAAATTGTGGGCTTAGTGCTGCTATTAAAGCTGGATTTGATCATGCTGATACCGAATTGGTGGGCTATATAGATAGCGATTTACAAACCACTCCAGACGATTTTAATGTGCTTATTGAGCACATAGATGATCATGAGCTGGTCACTGGAGTACGCGCCGATAGAAAAGATAGTTTTGTTAAAAACCTCTCTTCCAAAATTGCCAATGGGATTAGGCGCTCTTTTACCCATGACGGTATGGATGACACGGGCTGCCCGCTCAAAATCATTAAGACAGACTATGCCAAGCGCATTCCAATGTTTAAAGGGCTTCATCGTTTCTTGCCAGCGATGATTTTGCTTCAGAAAGGACGTATCAAGCAAGTGCCTGTACGCCATTTTCCTAGAACCGCTGGCGAGGCCAAATTTGGGGTTTGGAACCGTTTATTGGGTCCTTTGATGGATTGTTTTGCTTATTTGTGGATGAAAAAGAAATACATCCGTTATGAGATAAGAACCACAAATCGTGGATAAGTTATCCATCATAGCCATCATTGCACAGCTCCTTTTTGGTGCTCGTATGTTTTCTCAATGGATACTGTCAGAAAAGCAAAAGGCATCGGTAACCCCTTTGACCTTTTGGTGGCTTAGCTTGTCTGGCTCTTTTTTACTGTTTGTCTACGGTTATCTAAGAGTTGATTTTGCCTTAATGTTAGGTCAGGTGCTTACCTATTTCATCTACATCAGAAATTTACAATTGCAGCAACAGTGGAAACGCTTACCCAAATGGGTTCAATTGGCTTTTTTTATCATTCCAATTTTAATAATTATTTATGGCTACAACAACGGGAGTTACGACATTGAAAAGCTGCTTAATAATCCTGAAATTGCCCAATGGCTATTACTCCTTGGGGTGGTAGCACAGGTGGTTTTTACACTGCGTTTTGTATATCAGTGGATCTATGCCGAGAAACATAAAGCGGCTACCCTACCCTTAGGATTTTGGATCTTGAGTTTGGTAGGTGGTTTAATGACCTTAACTTACTTTATCTTTAGACAGGATGTCGTTCTTATCTTGTCAAATGTTTTGGGGGCCATTATTTACACCCGCAATATTATGTTATACCATAAATCGTAGTGTTAACCTTAATCGAAAAACGACCTATACTTACGATCCTACTTGTAGTAGGGGTGATGTTGCTGCCCTTATTAGATGTATGGGAAGTCACCATTATGGAGGCCCGTAATTTTATTAGCGCACGCGAGATGCTCACCGATAACAATTGGATCTTAACCACTATGAATGGTGAGCCACGATATCAAAAACCGCCATTACCTACTTGGCTAACTGCTCTTAGTGCCATGATCTTTGGTCTCGATAGTCTTTGGGGGCTGCGTTTGCCTGCTGTGCTTATGGTGATGCTTACGGGAGTGATGTCCTATATGCTTTCGCGAAAGCTTTCTCTCTCAAAAAGACAGGCGCTTATAAATGGTTTGATCACGGTAAGCTCACTTTATGTTATTCTGATCATTTTTGAAGCGCCCTGGGATATTTATGCCCACAGTTTTATGCTTACGGCTATCTACTTTATTGTCAAGGCAGCTCAAAGCAGTAGTACATCCTGGAGCAGTTATCTTGCCGCTATATTTTTTATAGGCTGTTCGGTGCTTAGTAAAGGGCCTGTGTCTGTATATGTACTTTTATTCCCTTTTTTAATCGCCTACTTTGGGGTTGTTCAAAGATCTTTTATTGTGCATTGGTCTTGGTTACTTCCTGTTGTGATGGTAGGTCTTTTACTAGGCTTTAGTTGGTATTTTTATGTACGACTTGTAGATCCTGAAACCTTTGGAAAAATAGCGCAAAAAGAAACCGGAAATTGGACCAGCTACAATGTGAGGCCATTTTACTACTATTGGAGTTTTTTTGTTCAAAGCGGGTTGTGGGCCCTGCCGGCTTTTATTAGTTTAATATATCCTTATCTAATAAAGAGAGTAAGGCAAAAAAAGAGCTACCTCCTGAGTTTCTGGTGGACCTTGCTGGCGGTTGTATTTCTCTCTGTCATTCCCGAAAAGAAATCGAGATACCTCATGCCTGTTTTGGTTCCGCTTGCGATTACTATTGGGTTTTATTTGTCCTATCTCATAAGACAATTTAAGAGGATGGATAGAGCTAATGAGCGTCTAGTGGTTTATTTAAATTTTGGACTGATAGCCTCCATATATACCCTCGCTACCTTCGGCATGATATACCTGATCCTATTTAAAGATACGGCGCTCACTATTTTTGGAATCTTAAGTATACTAATTACCACATGCTGTGGCATTGGTATGTTTGTATGGCTGCATCGCAAACGCATATATCCATTATTTCTTACCATGATTACGGGTGTTGTTTTTGGGACGCTTAGTTTATTAAGTGTGTTAGAGACAACTCAAGGTAACCCAACAACCACTAACGCTTTTAAAGCACTTGAGACCAAACCACAATTGCCTGTATATGCCTATCGTTTTACCAGTCCAGAATTGGTGTGGGCTTATGGTCAAAAAATACCGCGAGTAGATAGCACAGCTATCGCTAAGGGTGCTATAAGCGTGCCTGCCTTGCTATTGAGCTGTACCGATTGTGACACAAAAGTAAAACCGGAGAATGTAGATTTTGGGATGGTTCTGATTGACACTATAAATATCAATCAGGTAGAAAAGATGAATCGCAATTACCGCAAACGAAAAACGGCCTTAGTCTATCACATTACTAAAAAATAGGACGTTGTCTGGGATAACTCATTTCATAGATCGCTAGCCCAATGACTGTCAGGTATTCTATAAAGATGAGGCCGAGGTGTTCTTTAAAGCCCTCGTCGCCATAAGCCGAATAACTCAAAAACACCATTAAACTCCACAGCAATGGAAAGCGATATCGGGTAAAAATCCCTAAGAGTAGCGGTGTGGCGATATACCAGGGGTGAACGGTAGTTGCTAATAGAAAATAGACCGAGATGCTCAAAAGCATTGCGGTAATCATAGCTTGGGCATCACTGTTATTCCGAAAAACGGCAATGGCCAAGATAAACCCAGTTACTATTAAGGGAAGAATCTTGCCTACATCTGCGATGATATTCCAGCCTATAGTTTGAAATCCTATCCATCTAATGATGTAGTAAATACTAGCATTAAATTCAAATTTCTGAAACCAAAGGGCCACCGAAGCTCCAAAATTGTCATAAAACGGACCTTCTAAAAACGGAAGGAAACTCAAGACCACAACACCCAGGGTAATGCTGTAAAATGTAATAAGGCGCGGTACTCTATTGATAATTTGTCTTGGTTGTTGCAGCAGCTGGGTATATCTAAATGCAGCAGTGGGCTTAGAGAGTATAAATTGAAATAGGAGTGGCAACAACATCAAAGGAATTAATTTGACCGAAATAGATGCCGCAAAAAAGACCCCGCTTAGTACCCACCTACGACACACCAATAGATAAAGTGCTACCACCATAAAAAACAACATCACCGATTCAAAATGAAGATTGCCCGTCATTTCTATTATAATAAACGGATTGAGTACATACCAGAAAATTTGATGCTCTGGCAACTTCAGTTTTCGTAACAGTTTGCGGCCGTAAAAGAGTATGCCAATATCTGCCAGAATGATAATGATTCTTAGTACCACCACAGTTGCAGTTATGCTCTTCCCAGATAATAATGCTGCCA
>CAZJWI010000100.1:0-9459 GCA_964549485.1 uncultured Flavobacteriaceae bacterium | reverse complement strand
GGGTATCTTATGGCCAATTGGAGTATTTTCAAGGCAAAAGAGGCATTAACTGCCATCTCTAGAGCCTACGATATCACAGTACTGTTTTTTGATGGACGCGGAGGGCCACCAGCCAGAGGAGGTGGAAAAACGCATCAGTTTTACGCATCATTAGGTTCAAAGATCGAGGCTCAGGAGATCCAGATAACCGTGCAAGGACAAACCATAAGTTCTAATTTTGGAACCCTTGATTCCTGTCAATACAATCTCGAACAGTTATTGAGTAGTGGTGTTGCCAATGAGGTGTTTGCTTCTGGGCATAATGATTTGAGTTATGGCGATAGGATGACCATTGAAGAATTAGCTACGGCGAGTTATAAGGCCTATACTGCTTTTAAGCAACACCCAATGTTTTTACCCTATCTCCAGCGGATGAGTACTTTAAAATACTACGCCAAAACAAATATAGGCAGTAGGCCAAGTAAGCGCTCCTCCAAAAGTGAGTTGGTCTTTTCAGACCTTCGTGCAATACCCTTTGTGGGATCCTGGAGTCAGTTAAAGCAAAATGTACCAGGCTTTTACGGATTGGGTACTGCCTTAGAAAAATTTGAAAAAGCAGGTCGTTTGGAAGAGGTAAAAGCGCTGTATCGCAATAGTACCTTTTTTAGAGCACTGCTCGAAAACAGTATGATGAGTCTGACCAAATCCTTTTTTGGATTGACTGCATATATGCAAGAAGATGAGTCTTTTGGTGAATTTTGGACTGGTATTTTTGAGGAGTATCAAAAGAGTAAACGACTCATGCTCGCTGTAGCCCAAATGGATGAACTCATGGATAATGAAAAAGCGGGTAAAGCCTCGATTGAAGAACGAGAACGCATCGTATTACCCTTATTAACTATTCAGCAATACGCTTTACGCGAAATTCAAAAATTACAAAAAGAAGGTGACTCCTCAGCGCGTCTCCAACTTTTTGAGAAAATGGTCACTCGATCGTTATTTGGTAATATAAATGCCAGTAGGAATTCGGCTTAGGAGAAAAGGGTAATTGCCCCTTTTTACCTGTTATACAGTGATTTATGGTGTAATTATACACAATAGTACGTATTTTTATAACTCATAAAATCGGGGGAGCTATGAAAATTTTACTATTACTGATAACATTATTTTTTGCGCAACACAGTTTTGCTCAACGCGCAACATATTCAAAAGATCGAAAACAAACAACCACCAATACTGTTAAGATTAAGTTGACAGAAGATACTGCTCTACAGCATTTTGTTGAACACCTTAAACTTGATGAGACACAAAAAAAGCAAGTGGGACGTTTGTTAAGTCAGCACAGACTGAGACCTGCCAAGGGACAAACCCTACAATCCAAAAAAGCCCTGAGTTATGAGAAAAAGAAGCGGCTTTTTGACAATGCGCTCAAGAAAATACTTTCTGATAGACAGTATGCTACCTATCTTAGATTACAATAAGACTAGCGTATTGATGGCCTTAGCCATTTCTTCAATTTGTAACTAATGCACGTACTGTTGATTTTCTAAACTAAGATTGGACGATAAAGCAGCTCATCTAGGTCTACTTTTAGACTTAAACAAAGGTGTTAAATTACTGTGAAATAACTGTTTAGGGGTTAATCATGTTGATTTTCTAAATAACTTAGTAAACCATTTTGTAAATTAACCGCTATGAAAACTGATATTCCAAATAAAAAACATGCCGACTTTCAGGATCCCTACAGACGTTCTTCCAACTTTAGACGTGTTATTCCTAAACGTGAATTTGAATTGAGTGATGACGGTAAATTAAAACTCCAAAAAGAGGAGAATGATTAATCGTTTTGCTTTAAGCATAGGACACAGCTATTGGACAGCCATTAAGCAAGTTTATAAGAATTCTTATCGCACAAAATCAAGATTATGACTCTTTCGGGCTAAATTCTATAAATAATTCTCTGCCTAATCTTTCGGGTACAGAATCCTTAGCACTTTGCATTTGGTGTATTATAAATCGAGGTATAAATAATGACCTATATTCTTTAGCACTGCCTCCAAAGGGTGGGCGATCACTATTGAGTGGAGCATCAAATAATAGACCAACCAGCTTAGCGTTTGACGTTAAAAGTTGATTCATTTTTTCGACATAGGCAGGCCTCAAATGCGGTGGTAATGCGCAAAAGAAGGTTTGCTCTATAATCAAATCAAATTTTGAATCAAGCGTAAAAAAGTCTTGATGTAATAAGTGAGTCGAAGGAAAGGTGGGATGGGTTGTCTTCAACTTGGCTAGCGCTGTAGCTGCAATGTCTGCGACAAATACATTTTTAAACCCTTGCTGATGTAAATAGGCCGCCTCATGTCCATGCCCGGCACCAGGAATTAAAATGCGCAGGTTTTTGTCTTTGACTTGATCCATATAATTTTTAATAGGAGGGGAGACCTTTCCCAAATCCCAAGGGATGTCTCCATTTTGATAACGGTCCTGCCAATATTTTGAAGTAGTATAATTTGTATCAGTGTTCATAGCGTATCATTGCGAGTTAGTCGCTGCAAAGTTGCGTTTTGTCTGAGGGCTACCTTTTTGCAAATAGAGTAATATTGCAATAGAACAAAGGGCACTTATCGTAAACCCTAAAAACAGTGGCATAACGGTTTGATCTATAAATCGACCTATAAATGTGCTTATAGCCACAGCCATTAGTGTACTGATAAACCCAGTAATAGCAGCAGCCATGCCAGCGATATGACCTACGGCTTCCATAGCCATAGCACGTAGATTCCCAAACATAAATCCTATAGCAAAAAATTGGATTGCAAAGAAGGCTAAGAGGACAGCAATATCTGGATTTGATTGGTTGTGAAAAAGTACCACATAAATTATCGAAATTATAAAATAGGCGATTAAAGAGACCGTAATAATGTTTTTCATACCATAGCGCATGACCAAATTGGCATTTAAAAATATGGCACTTCCAATGGCGATAGCCAATCCTGCAAATATAAAAGGGAACTCCTTCTCAAGTCCGTATTGATCTTCAAATATTTGTTGAGAGCTACTGAGATAGACCATAAATGATCCTGTGATAAAGCCCGAAATAATAGTATAACCAACCGTTGTCTTATGTCTAAATATTTCTTTGAGCCCATTGATAAAAAGTACACCTTTGAGCGCTTTCTTATTTTCTGGAGCAAGAGATTCTTCCTGTCTACGCCAAAACCACAGCGCTACCAGACCACTTATGGCCATTTGGACATAGAAGATGCCTTGCCAATCGTAAAAATCTAAAATAAACTTGCCTAGAGCTGGTGCTATTATTGGAATCAGTAAGAATACCACTGTTACAAATGACATAATACGTGCCATATAATCTCCACTATATTTATCTCGAATAATGGCGATAGCCATCGTTCTAGGTGCAGAGAGTCCAATACCTTGAAGGATTCTACCCACAACCATAACCTCAAGACTGTTGGCAAATACGCATATCAGACTGGCAATTAGAAATAAGGCGAAGCCAATATAAACGATGGGTTTTCGTCCTTTGCTATCTGATAGGGGACCAAAAAGTAATGGCCCGATTCCTAACCCCAAAAATATCATGGTCACCAGTAATTGATTATCTACAGCTAGCTGTGTACCTAGTTGTAGTCCAATGACATCGAGTGCAGGTAGAATGGCATCGATGGCCAAAGCGACTACAGACATTAAACTCGCCATTAAGGCGATAAATTCAATTTGAGACTTAGAAGAGGATGGAGTCATACTGCAAAAGTAATCAATGGAGAAAGAACCCTGCCAGAATAAGATAGCTTTAAGGCAGCATACAAAATTAATGCTTACAGGCATCTAATTAATTCGATTCCATTAAAGTTTAGATGTCATTTTAAAAGCTTTTTACGGGGTATTTCTTACCTTCCACCACCTACTTTTGCAGAGAACACTATCTATGAAGAACTTTTTTATTTTATGCTTACTGGTATGTACCACTCACATCTCTGCACAATTAAATGATTTGGCACGTGCCGATTTTACCATCATACCCTCTAAAGGCTCTGATGTTGAATACACCAGATCTCGGTTACTTTTTAATGCACCAATTAAACTGAGTGAAAATCAAACCTATTTGTTGTTAGGTCTGGATTACAGTAATATTCAGATAACATTTGAAGACGAAAATCTTCCCTTTGATAGAGATGAAGTGAATGATTTTCAATTGCTGGATTTTGTCATTGGGTATACCCAAAAAATTAATGACCAGTGGCGCTTTGGAGGTCGCTTTAGTCCTGGGGTAAGTACCAATTTGACAGCAAAAGAGCTTACTATTGACGATGTATTTTTTTCTATCGATCTGTTGATGATTAAAGAATTCAAATTAGACGAGGTGCGCAAAAAACGATTAGTGCTCGGGGTTTCTTATTCTGGAAATCGAGGATTTAATTTCCCACTGCCTTATGTCAACTTCTACTACAAATGGAGTGAAAAATGGTCATATAATTTAGGGGTTCCCAAATCGAACTTACAATATCACTTTACGGCCAAGCACCGTTTAAAAGCATTTGCACAGCTAGATGGTTTTACGGCAAACGTACAAAAAGGCGTAGCCCTAGGTCAGGAACAAATTGCAAGAAGCATCAACCTGTCACTAATAATAGGAGGGTTGCAGTACGAGTATCACTTGACCAAGCATTGGCAATTATATGCAAGAAGTGCTTATATCTTTTCTTCAGGCAATAATTTTAGAGATAAGGATAGAGAAGACGTATTTACCTTAAATACACAATCTACCCTCTACCTAAGAACCGGGATTCGATTTAAGATATAAGGGATAATTGTTCTTAGGTTTTTGGACTTACTGATAATTCTCATACGCATTACCAGCCAGGAAGTTTATTTTTGAATATAAACTGTGCCTTATGAAAAATTTTCTAATCCTATCTAATTTTGAACCTTATTCAAAAAACGCCATAGATTATATACTTGAACTATGCCGTGGTCAGGCCTGTCATTTTAGCTTTTTAAATATCGTAAAGGTATGGTCTTATACATCAGATGACCTTATGGCTGCCGCACCTCAACAAACCATTCATGACAGTATATTGTCTGATTCCAAAACTCGACTTCAGCAGTTGGTAAGTGAATTAAGATCAAAATATAAAAATGAAAACTTTCTCTTCTCAGCCTTAACAGATTATGACGTCTTTACCGATGCAATTCAACAAGCGGTAGATAATTATCATATAGATTATATAGTCATGGGTGCAGATGGCAGGTCCAATTTGATCGAACGTATTTTTGGCTCACACAGTACGCGCGTACTTCGCAACGTAGACGCTCCTGTACTGATTGTCCCAAAAGGGTATAGATACGAGAAAACATCAAGAGTATTGTTGGTGCTTGATCAATCTAAAGTGTACAACACTTCTATGGCTCACAAATTGGTTGATTTATTTCCAAACAATAAACTCGCGGTGAGTGTACTGCGGTTGTCACAAGATAATCCTACACATCAACAAGAAGAATTGGAAGCTATTGCACGCGATTTTGACCAAGAAGATATTCCTTATTTTAAAATGCCCTCAATAGATGGGAAAAAAGGAAGTGTGTTAAAAGCTGTAGATACTGTCACTCACGCTCAATTTAATGTGGTGCTTACCCAGCCAGAATCTCTACTACAACGATTGGTTGCTTCTTCTGGAGTATCTGATATGATTCTTAATATTGAGAGACCAACCTTATTTTTAAAGCATTAAGTACTTCGCTGCAGCCGTGGTCTTGAGGGTGGGATAGTCAGTTTAGGTCTATAAACTGTTTTTTAAACTTGAAGTGCTTAGGACTTTAAGTGTATTAATTGCTCACACGCCGCTTTGTATCCGATATCGAATATTTGTTGTACCGATTTCATACTAAAGGTTCCATAGGCCGATAGCTCGTCTGGGCATATTAGTATATCGCAGAGGTCAAATTTATCGACAGCGCGATGACTTACATTGATATCATAGGCTCTGCTCAAAACCTGAAACGAGTGCTTGATATCTTTAATACCAATAGTGGGTAATGGGTTGGTATAAACCCCAATGATTTCTTCGCAACTAGAGGCTAATAAATGTACAGGAAAATCATTAATAACACCGCCATCAAAGTAATGTACGCCGTCTATAGTTACTGGGGTAAAAACACCGGGAAAGGAAGCCGAGGCCAGCATAGGCATAATTAAGGGCCCACTATCAAAAACAGTAGAGTGTCCTTGAATTAACGCTGTGGCCGTAATTTTAAGCGGAATGTCTAGCGCATCAAAACTGTCGTGGGGTAATAGTGGCAAGAAGTCTTTGTAAAAACTGCGGGTGTCGATAAAACCCGGTTTATTTCTTGCGTATCGTTTGATACTAAATACAGCTAAATCTTTGACAAATTGCAACATATCCTGCCACGATAGTCCTTGGGCATAAAGTGCTCCAATAATGGCACCAGCACTGGTACCAGCGATGTGGGTAGGGTATAGACCATGTTCTTCTAAGGCTTTAATAGCCGCGATGTGTGCCACTCCTTTAATCCCTCCTCCAGACAAGGCTAATCCTAAACTCATATATTTAGTTTATACAATTCTTTCATCCTTCATTTACAATACAGTCGATTTTGGCGGCAAAGTCTCTGTCGTGGGTAACATTTGATAGCTACAAAATAGGACTTTCCAAAGGCTAGTTTATAATCCAAAAATATTTAATTTCTATCAAAGACTTCTAAGCCTAACCAAATACTTCTTAAGTCACATTGAGAAATTGAAAAGGTCTTTTCATTTGATGAAATCGCCTAAGCAATGACAATTGTCATAAAAATAAAACCCCAAGACCCTTACTTTAGTAGTGATAAAATAATAGTTAGTAAACGATACATTTTTCCCATACTACGCTTTGGATGGGTTGTTGGGAAAATAGGCAGCGGTAGTCACTAGGCTACCGCTGTTCTTTTATAGCTTATTACCGTAACAAAGATCTCCGGCATCTCCAAGACCCGGAACAATATATCCCTTGTTATTTAATTCTTCATCGATGGCAGCAATCCAAAGATGGGTGTTTTCTGGAAAAATACTACTTATATATTCAACGCCTTGACGCGAGCCAATGACGGCAACAATGTGTATTTGGGAAGGGACGCCCTGATTGTCAAGGGCCTTGTACACATTTTCAAGTGTTTTACCAGTGGCCAGCATCGGGTCTGTCAATAGTAGCGTTTTATTAGCTAAGTCTGGAGCAGCAAAATAACGTACCACTACCTCAAAGTCATCACCTTGCTCGGGATGGGTGCGATAAGCAGAAATAAAGGCGTTATCGGCAGTGTCAAATCTATTGAGTAAGCCTTGATGCAAAGGTAATCCTGCTCTTAAGACCGAACACAATACCAAATCTTGTTGGGGTAGGGCAACAGCTGTACTTCCCAGGGGGGTAGTTGTTTGAGTTGTGTGAAAGTCTAAAGATTTGCTCAGTTCATACCCCAGAATTTCGCCTACGCGTTCTATATTTTTTCGAAAACGCATGCGATCTTTTTGAACCGCTACAGCTCTCAATTCATGAATGTATTGATTAAGTACGCTTTGTGTATTAGAAAAATCGTGTATGATCATAAGTTAGCTTATCCTTTATGTGATTATAGATTAAGATACACAATTTGATTTTTATATGTAAAGGTTTTTAGGCTGTAAAGACCAGAAGTTACAATCACTAGTAATATCGTTACCATAGGACAAGAACGCTTTATGTAATTGGTGTGATGAGAAATGTCATAGTTGTTTTTTTTACCATAGGCTATCTTTCCTTAAACTACTCGCTATTAGCAGCTTTTGACAAGCCTGCTACCAGCAAGAAGTAGTTCATGTTTAAAAAGGCCAACTTATGAATAGACGCATCACTAAAAATTATGGAGGCTGCCTCGCATTTTTAATCTTAGGGTTTATGTTACCCTTTCAATTACTTGGGCAGCAATGGAGCGCAGCCCTACGACCTTCGATTAACTTTCCATTAGAAGAAGTTTCTCAAACCGAACTTAGGGTAGGCAATGGGCTTGAGTTTACAGCCCAATATCAATTGATGCCCCACATCCAATTATTTACTGGTTTTAACTGGCAACAATTTGATACAGACGAAGACTTTGACGCGGTCAACACAGATTATACCTTGCGTGGTTTTATCTTAGGCAGTCGTATCAGGCTTCCAGTCAATAAGAGCAAGCTCGGGTATTTTGTAGTTGTCGCAGCCACTCTATATCGCATCGATATTGTAGGAGGTATGTCTATGCTTGATATACAGTCCTCTTTTAAGCCCAATCTCACCTTTGGAGCTGGTCTTGCCATTCCTGTATTTTCACAATTAAAGATTGTCCCAGAGGTTCGATATGCGAGCTTTTCTGAAGATTTTACAAATGCCCAGATAGATGATACTATAGCTTTGCGATTTGTTTCGCTCTCAGTAGGAATCAGCTACGTTTTTAAGTAACAGAGCCATGACCCTAGACCGATACCTCATGATAATTATCATAGATTTTTGACTAGCCTGACAGTACTTTTAACCTATAATCCTAAAATAGTTGTCTATGACCATTGCCATTGAATTTGTAAAAATAGATCGAAGCGCTTCGCTTTCACAATACGTAGTACAAAAACTAAATGATGTCTTTGCTAAATACGACTGACTGGTAGGGGTACAAGTATATATCAAAAAAGAAAAGTACCCCAGCACAACGGCTTATATCTGTGAAATGAAAGTAAGTTTAGCTGGTCCTCAAATTTTTGCTAGCAGCACTAAAGATGGTTTTGAAAAAGCTATTAATGCCACTATTAGTGACATAGTACGCCAAATTGAAAAACGTAAACAACACCAATTGACCTATTAATTTAACAATACCAGTTATGAAAAAAATATTAGTTCCAGTAGACTTTTCCGAACATTCTGCCTATGCTATGGAGGTAGCGGCCGCTTTCGCGAAAGCAAACGATGCAGAAATCATATTGTTACATATGTTGGGACTTTCACCATCTCTACTCAATAAGGATGAAAGTCAAGAGGTAGCCGAAGCTGTCTTTTTTATGAAGCTTGCAGAAAAGCGATTTAAAGAATTCGAGGCGCGCAAATTTCTCGAAGGCTTACAGGTAACAGAATTGGTTTTTAACTACAAAGATTTTAAGGAAATCAACAATTTGGCACAAGAACACGGCGCCGATCTTATTGTTATGGGATCACATGGTAGCAGTGGTTTGTCTGAGATATTTGTAGGTTCTAATACTGAGAAGGTAGTGCGAAGTTCTGAAATACCAGTTTGTGTTGTTAAACATCAACTAAGTGATTTTAAAATAGATCGTGTCGTTTTTGCCTGCGATTTTAAGACAGATAATATTATGGCTTATAGACGCGCCATGCGTTTCTTTCAAAGCATTGGTGCCGACGTAGATCTGGTTTATGTCAATTTGCCTGGAGATCGGTTTAGAAG